>CAYYGS010000294.1:0-3434 GCA_964471335.1 uncultured Jutongia sp. | reverse complement strand
CCGCCTGCCTGTTGTATGATCCTGTGGTAAAAATCAAGCCCATCCTCTCCACCATCCAGAGCCATCCGCGGCTCATGCTGACGCACCTCCGGCATCAGAGTATCCACCACTGATGACGCAATATAAGGTGGATTCGAAACGATCAAATCGTAAGAATCAGAAATCTGCTCCAGCAGGTCGCTTCTCATAAAATGCACCCCGGCTCCCAGTCTTCTAGCATTCTCCTCTGCCACAGATAAAGCCTTCTCTGACAAATCCGATGCATCTACGCTCGCCGTCCTTTCCAATAATGCAAGGGAAACAGCAATACAGCCTGAACCTGTGCATAGATCCAATACTCTCCTTCCGGGTATCAGCGGAAGCACCTTTTCTACCAGAAGCTCCGTATCCTGTCTTGGTATCAATACATTCTCATTCACCAGAAAGGAATACCCCATAAACTCCTGCACTCCTGTTATATGCTGCATCGGGACATGCTGTGCTCTTCTTTGAATTATGTCCTGATATTGTTCTACAGCTGTCTCGTCACATTTTTCCCACTGATGTAGAAAATACTCTGCTCTCCCCATCCCTGAGACATATTCCAAAAGATACCACGCATCCAGCTTCGCATCCGAAATTCCCTTGTCACGCAGAATGCTTATGCCCTCCTCCATCAAGGTCTTCCAGTCCATCTTTCAATTCACTCTTTCCAAATAAGCACAACTCGCATACCATTGATTTCGCGTTGTACTAGTCATCAAAGTAATGGTCGAGCCCTGACAGCTCGTCATTCCGCTCCTCCTCAACCTTCGGTGCCGGTGCATTCTCCCGAATCGCCGCCCTTCTGGCCTCTTTTCTTCTCTGTATATCCTGATATTTCCTTTGACGCTCTTTCTCCTTCTTCTCTCTCTCCTTTGCCAGACGCTCCTTCTCAGTCTTTCTGCTCTGATATCTTTTCTCGCGCTCCTCCAGTTCCTTCCTGCGCTGTGCCCGCGTCTTTTTCTTTCTTTTCTCTGTAATCTCTGTCAGCCTGTCTTCGTCAGCCGCCACATGCACAGCTTTCTGTGCCGCCTTCTGCTTTCTCCTTCTGGCTCTTCTCTCCTCCATAGTCTTCATCTTATGCTGATACTCTCTCCAGTCAAACACCGCGTCTACCGATGCGATTGCCACTTCAATCATATCATCATCCGGCTCTCTCGTTGTCAACCTCTGAAGCCACAGCCCCGGCTGGCTCAGCAGAACCACAATCTTATTGTCCGTACTGCCTGCCAAACGGATGCATTCATAGGAAATCCCGGCAATTGCAGGGATCAGCAGCACGCGGAGCACCATTCGAAGAATCAGGTTATCCACCCTGATAAATAGAAAAAAAATCACGCTCACCAGCATCACCGTCAGAAGAAAACTGGTCCCACAGCGGCGATGCTGTTTTGACTGCTTTCTCACATTGGCAACCGTAAGCTCAAGTCCCCGTTCCACACAGTTTATCGTCTTATGCTCCGCGCCATGGTACATAAAGACACGGCGGATATCACTCATGCAGGAGATCAGGACAACATAGCCCACGAAAAGCAGGACACGGATTGCCCCTTCCATCACAGTCAGCACCGTTTCTGATGTCACCGCCCTCCGCAGCACCTCCGACAATAGCAACGGCAGAATCATAAAAATAACAACAGCAAGTATGACGGCTACGACCACGACAATTATATTTTCGATCGTTTCCCGCTTATCATCCTCCACCTGACTCTTCTCTTCATCCTCCTCCAAAAAAGAAGAAGAATATGTGAGAGTTTTCATTCCCAGGATAAGAGATTCCAAAAAGGCCACAATTCCCCGAATAATCGGCAGTCGAAAGAAAATTGACCGATCTGCCATGCTCTTACATTTTCCGGTCATGACAGAAATGTCACCGTCCTGCGTCCGGATCGCCACAGAATACTGCGACTTATTTTTCATCATGACACCTTCCAGAACCGCCTGTCCTCCAATCCCAGATGATTTCATAGTTATACCTCATCTTTCTCATCTTTCTCGATTCCAAATGCCCCTCATACAACCAGGCCATTTTCTATATTGTATATCAATACATCCATACAAAACCCAAAAAGTCACAATGCCCGCAAAGACATTGTGACCCTCGAAAGACCGGTGATCCGGTCAGATATTTCACTAATTCGCCTCAATACCATATCTGCGGTTGAACTTATCAATCGCACCACGAGCCTTAACAGCCTTTTGCTGTCCTGTGTAGAAAGAATGGCATTTTGAACAGATTTCCACATGAATTTCTTCCTTAGTAGAACCTGTCACAAACTCATTTCCACAGTTGCAGACAACCTTTGCCTGATAATAATTTGGATGAATTCCTTCCTTCATATTGATAACCTCCATTCCATAATAAAACACAACTTCCTAAGTATAGCATAGGAAAATAGGGATTGCAAGTGGTTTTTTTAAACAATTTTTACTTTTTTAATCAATTGTATCAGTTCCTCATTATCCTTTGTCTTGCGAAACATTTGAATAATCTTTTCTACCGCCTCATCGGATTTAGAACTGCTAAACGCCTTGCGAATCAGGAAATTCGCCTCGATTTCCTCCTGTGTCATCAGAAGATCATCTCTTCTCGTACTGGATTTGGGCAGATCAATCGCCGGAAACAGACGCTTTTCCGACAAACTGCGGTCCAGTACCATTTCCATATTTCCTGTTCCCTTAAATTCCTCAAATACTACATCATCCATCTTACTTCCCGTATCCACCAAGGCAGTTGCCAGGATTGTAAGACTTCCTTTCTCACGCATATTACGCGCAGCACCAAAGAAACGCTTCGGCATATAGAGTGCCGCAGGATCCAGTCCACCGGAAAGCGTACGCCCACTCGGCTGTACCGTCAGATTATATGCTCTGGCCAGACGTGTGATGCTGTCCAGCAGAATCATAACATCCTCCCCATGCTCTACCAGACGCTTGGCCCGCTCAATCACCATCTCTGATACTCTCTTATGATTCTCCGGCAGTTCATCAAAAGTCGAATAAATCACCTGTACATTCGGCCCCTGAATCGATTCCTTGATATCCGTCACTTCCTCGGGACGCTCATCAATCAGAAGGACAATCAGCTTCATCTCCGGATGGTTTCTTGTTACGGAACGCGCTACCTGCTTTAACAGCGTCGTTTTACCCGTCTTCGGCTGGGATACGATCATTCCTCTCTGCCCCTTACCGATCGGCGAGATCAGATCCATCATCCGCATCGAGATATTCTTTGCCTGCCCCCGTACTTCCAAATGAATCCTCTCATTTGGAAAAATCGGTGTCAAATGTTCAAACTTTGCCCTTTTCGACGCCTCTTCCATCGTATATCCATTCATCGTCTTGATATAAAGGAGTGCACTAAATTTCTCATTCGAACTGCGGATCCTCGTATTTCCCTCCAAAATATCATC
>CAYYGS010000293.1:0-3436 GCA_964471335.1 uncultured Jutongia sp. | reverse complement strand
AAAGCCGTCGATGGCGATGCTGGCGGCTTGTGATTATTTGATCGCGGGGAAACCAGACCACGAGTCCCATTTTCGGGACAGGGAGTGGACGGCTGCGCATTTGGAACGCTTTCTGGCACAGGAGGAGATCCTCATTACGAAAAAGACAAAGCGATCCGAAAAGGAGGTAGACATCAGACCCAATATCTATTATGCTGCCGCGCAGGCAGATGCGTTTACGGCAATGACCGGACGGGATTATGGGAAGTTGTCTCTGGATACGGAGGAATATCAACCGGTTTTGTATTGTCAGCTTACGGCGGGAAGCGTCGTGAATATTAAACCGGAACTTGTGATGGAGGCGTTCTGTGCCTTTCTCGGTGTTCCTTATGATCCACTGGCTTATCAGAATCATCGGATGGAGATGTACGGCGATGCCTGCGGCAGGAAGGGGGAAGTTCATCTGCTTCATGGCGAGACGCCTTGTCAGCTCGTACCATTGTCGGAATTTGGCAGGAGGGGGCATGAGTGACTCTTCGCTTTCATGTATGATTGATGGTGTCAGGAATGGAGAGCAATAGTTATGAAGAATGAACTTCTGATGATTCGCAGAGATGATAAAATACTGTCTTTACAGATACAAGACGACAAGATCGCACAGATCCATGCGGAGGATGTATCCGGAGGGGATGGACAGGCAGGGGATCAAAAGCAGATACGTGTCGGTGATATCTATGTGGGGAAGGTGCGCAATATTGTAAAAAATATTAACGCTGCCTTCGTGGAGTTTGCGAAGGGACAGACGGGATATCTTTCTCTGGCAGGCCGGGTCGTTCCTGTACATACACAGGGCTTTCCCTATCAGGAGGGACGCGTGTTGATCGGGGATGAGATTCTGGTACAGGTAGTGCGGGAGGCGGCGAAGACAAAGCCGCCTACTTTGTCGGGAGTCCTGGATCTGACCGGCAGGTATATGGTGCTCTCTGTCGGAAAGAGCGGCTGCGGCCTGTCAAAAAAGATTCAGGATAAGAGTGTCAGAGAGTCGCTGCTGGCCCTGATGACGGAATATGAGAGGGAAGGGTACGGACTGATTGCCAGAACCAACAGTCAGGGTGTACCGGAGGAGATATTGCGGCAGGAGCTGGATGCTCTGCTAAAACGGTATGAAAAGCTCATGAGTCATGGACTCCACCGGGAGATTTTTACCTGTCTGGAGAAGTCGCCGCCGCTGTATCTGTGCGATATCAGGGACGGTTACAGTGAACGGGTGGAGCGTATTGTAACAGATGATGAGATACTGTACCGGGAAATCAGACAATATCTTGAGGACTACTGGCCGGAGGGAATAAACCGACTGGAACAATGGAATCCGGAACATGGAAAGCTTGATGCTGTTTACGATGTGACGAGGACACTGGATCATGCCCTGATGCCGAGAGTGTGGCTCAAAAGCGGGGCCTATCTTGTGATTCAGCCCACGGAGGCTCTTGTTTCTATCGATGTTAATACCGGAAAGGCAATTTCGAAAAAGAAGGATGTCCAGAAGACATTTTTCCGGGTAAATTGCGAGGCGGCAGAGGAGATTGCCAGACAGCTCAAGCTGCGGAATCTGTCAGGAATCATACTCGTAGATTTCATTGATATGAAGGATGAGGAAAATAACCAGAAGCTTTTGGAGCTCTTTCGCCAGTGTGTCAGAAAGGATTCCGTGCAGACTACAGTAGTCGATATGACGAAGCTGGGTCTGGTGGAAGTGACACGGAAAAAGGTACAAAAGAGTTTGTATGAAAGTTTAAAAAAGGATAGGGATATATCATTATGACACAGGATGAAATTATAATTCGCAAGGGGATTGTGCATATTCTGGACGGGGAACTGGGGTATCCGGTATTTTCGGAGAAGCCGCTTGATCTGTCGCCGGATACGAATGATTTTTTGCGAAGTTTGTTGTATAAGATCCTCTCAGGAGATGACTTGAAGAAATGTTCCTTTGATGATGGTAAGACAGCAGAACCATGGTCGGAGGAAGTTTTGGATGATAATGATAATAATGAGACAACTGTAGAATATTCTCCGGGGACTGATACGGAAAATGTGTATGAACTCGTAAAAGCATTTCGGGAAGAAAATCTGGTAGAGGATAGTAAGAAATTGGCGGAAGCTCTTTACCGCATTATGAATGCCAACCTGGCAATTCCTTCTGCAGATTTTGCCGTTGTGACGTTTCAGGTACATTCAATGCAGTATCTGGGTCTTTTAAAGATGAATTACAAGGAGAGCTATGTCCATATGACGCAGGCAGAAGAGGAGGGGAATGTCAACCAGATTATCCGGTATCGTTCCATGCTTCCTTCTGCGGCGACACGTCTGTCAGAGGCGGTCATCATTGATCTGTCCGATTACAGCGTGCAGATTGTAGAAAAGAAATACGAAATCAATGGGACGAAGTGCAATTATCTGTCGGAGCATTATCTGCACTGTCATGCCGCAATGTCCTCTAAAACAAAGCTTGCGATCGTGACAAAGGCAGTGGATCAGGTGAATCAGAAATATTATGCGGAGGAACCGGTAAAACAGCTGGAATCAAAGCGCATGATTAAGGAGGAAATGGAGGAGACGGGTTCTGTCAGTGTTGAGAGGATCAGTGAAAAGCTATATGGACAGACGCCGGATATCAAGGAAGAATTTGATGCCAGAATGGAGAAGTATCATATGGGGCAGGCGGAGGTGACGCCGCAGAGTGAACGGACCACCAAAAAGTTTGAAAAGCAGTATTTGAAGACGGATACAGGAATTGAGATCAATATTCCGATGGATCAGTATGAGGATACGGAGCAGGTGGAATTCATCACGAATCCGGATGGTACGATCTCGGTACTGATTAAGAATATCAACAGGATCACGACGAGATAGGGGGCGGATCAGATGTTCCGATTGTGGGCGAAAAAATTTCATGAGAATCATTTAGTGCAGGATCTGACGATCTGTGACAGCGACGAGACGAAAAACAGGACACGGAAGGTCTTTGATGCGGTAGATGAAATATGTTATGCGTTTGACCTGAGTAAGCCAATCTGGCTGGATGCGAATGTCGAGGAGTTTCAGAGGATGGCAAAGACGCGTTTTACGCAGGATAATTTTATTGATGGAATCGACTTTGACTTTTTGGAGATTCAGGTGATCGAAGAGGATTAGAAGCATTCTGTCAGGCTTGACATTCCATAGGATAATGTGCATACTTAGTAGAAAATAATGATGCAGAAGGTGGCATTTTCATTGCTATTGAAGCCGCCGGGGGCGGTATGGAGGATTTATGAAAACAGATATCGAGATTGCACAGGAGGCAAATATGCTGCATATCCGTGATGTGGCGGCGAAGCTTGACATTGCGGAGGAGGAGTTAGAGTATTATGGCAAATATAAGGCCAAGCTGTCTGACGAACTGTGGGAGAATGTG
>CAYYGS010000292.1:0-3456 GCA_964471335.1 uncultured Jutongia sp. | reverse complement strand
TTTGCAATGGCATCTCCTGCCTGACGGTGATGGTCAATCACAACAACCGACTGCGCCCGCTCAATCAACTCTGGACACTCTGTATAATCTCCCTTATTGACATCCACGATCACAAGAAGTGTATTATCATCTACAATATCCAGGGCTTCTTCCCCGGTCACTATCATATCATTCTCGTAATCACTATTATAAAATCGATCCCGCATCGGCTTGACAGACTGCGAACAATCATTCAGCACGACATAAGCTCTCCTGCCAAGTGTCTTGGCGATACGGTATACCCCCACCGATGCACCGAAGGAATCCGGGTCTCCCAAAGAATGGCCCATCACAATGACCTTTTCCTTTCCCTCAATTAATTCCTTGAGGGCATGCGCCTTCACACGCGCCTTCACACGGGTGTGACGCTCGGCCGTCACCCTCTTGCCGCCATAAAATTCTTCATTATCGCTGCTCTTGATCACTGCCTGGTCTCCGCCGCGCCCCAACGCCAGGTCAATCGCCGCCCTGGCAAAGTCATAACGCTCATTAAAAGAGCCGTCTCCCAGGCCGATACCAATACTGATCGTACAGGTTTGTTCATTTCCTATATTGATAGCACGTACCTCTTCCAATAGAGAAAATCTATTTTCCATTAATACATCTAAATACTTTTGTTTGAATACAAATAGATATTTATCCTTTTCCAGCTTCTTGACAATAGCATCAATCCCCTGCATATATTTATTAATTTTACGGTCAATCAGAGCATTCAGAAGCGATTGGCGCACATCATCAATACTGGAGAGCGTCTCCTCGTAATTGTCGATATACAAAAGTCCTACCATCAGGTTTTCCTGTTCCCTTGCACGCTCCAGCTCCAGGACCTCCGTCTCATCATACAAAAACATTACAATCGCACTCTGATCGCTGATCAATTGATCCATCGGAAATTGTTCTGTCCCCTGCTCTTTCTCACCGGCAACAATATAACGCATCACAGCCCGATATGTGTTTTCCCCTGCGGACACGCGGAACACTCTGTCACACTTTTCCTCATTGGGCAGTCTGTCCACCGTAACCTCCGGAAAAATATTTGCAATATTACGTCTGGCCGCCTTCTTATTGACAGCCACTCGAATAAAATCATCATTTCCCCATAAAAGATGCCCCTCCGCACTGAGCACAGCGAAGGGAATCGCCATCTCCTGCATCAGCTTCATCTGCAGACTGGCATAATTCTGCGCATACTGCACCAGATCTCTCTGCAGCCTCTTCCTGCCGGACATCCAGAGAATTAACGCCAGAACAAGATAGCAGAGCACATAGACGGCCCCGATGGCTCCCGCCCGACGGCTGATAAAATACAAATGGATATCTGCCACCAGAAAAAAAAGGGTAAGCAACACCGGCCAGCGCAGATATGTCCTCAAATTACCTGTTAATTTGATTTTATGATTCATCGTCTCTCTGACCTAACCTTTCCAAGTAAACATAACTAATTAATTATATCACCTGTATCTGCTACCGTCAAATTTTCCGCCCTTTTCAGGGCATGCGGGTCAAGGCCGGCACCGCTTTTCACGTGCCTCGAAAATAACGTGTCAACAAAAAAGGTTATACCAGCGTCCGGCCGCGCCGCAGGGCAGCACCAAACCGTTCTCTGTGACCGGAAGGCCGATCTCCTCTGCCTCCACACGTCCACCATACACCGGCGTCAGCACTGTCTCCAGCATATACTGAAGGACGGCAGGCTGCAGGCCGGTTGTATAGGAATTGAGCAGAAAGAAGATCGCATCTTTCGATAAAAGCTGAGCGCACAACTGAATAAATGGAAAAATCTTCTCCTCCATCTTCCAGATTTCCCCCTTCGGCCCTCTTCCATAAGAGGGCGGATCCATAATGATTCCATCATAGTGGTTACCCCTGCGTATTTCCCGCTCCACAAATTTCACACAGTCATCTACCAGCCAGCGGATCGGAGCCTCCTCCAACCCGGAAAGAGCCGCATTTTCTCTGGCCCAGCCTACCATGCCCTTGGAGGCATCCACATGTGTCACGGCGGCGCCCGCAGCGGCTGCCGCCAGAGTCGCACCGCCCGTATATGCAAAAAGATTTAATACCTTGACCGGCCGCCCTGCCCGACGGATTTTCTCACCAAACCAGTCCCAGTTGACCGCCTGCTCCGGAAAAATGCCTGTATGCTTGAATTGAAAAGGCTGCAGCTGAAAAGTCAACTCTTTGTATGTAATTTTCCAACTCTGCGGCAAATCAAAAAATTCCCAATCACCGCCTCCCTTACGGCTGCGATGATAATGGGCATTCAGCTTCTTCCAGTACGGATTTGTCCGCGGCGTGTCCCATAATACCTGAGGATCCGGACGTAGGAGAATATATTTCCCCCATCTCTCCAGCTTTTCCCCACGGGATGTATCAATCACCTCGAAATCCTTCCAATCCTTTGAAATCCACATAATACTCCTCATTTCTGCACACTTCTGGTCATGCCAGCTCCTTAATGCCAAATGGCATTTGGCATGCACAAACAATCCATAACAAACGTGTGACCCTGTGCCTCGCACAGGCACATTCGCATTTCGCTCCGCTTCATGCTCATGATGTCCAAACGCATATATGCGTTGCTCAAATGCCAGCGGGCAGGTAAGCCTGCCGCTGTCGCTCTCGCGACTTTAGTCACACATTCCGGCAGTTACTGCAGTCTCCTCCACAACCGCCCTGCATCACTTCGCTGTCTGCCGCCAGTCCTGCCTGGTCATAGGCAGAGGTAATGCTGCACACTGCCTGTGCGGAAATACCCTGTCCTGTCCCGGTAAAACCAAGCCCTTCCTCTGTCGTCGCCTTGACATTCACCTGACTCGGCTCCAGTCCCAGTGCATCCGCAATATTACGGCACATCTGATCCATATAGCCCCGCAGCTTCGGCTGCTGCGCGATCACGGTAGCATCTATATTCTCAATAAGCCAGCAATCCTCTTCCAAAAGCCTTCCGACCTCCTGTAACAGTGCAATGCTGGAAGCCCCTTTGTACGCATCATCTGTGTCAGGAAAATGCTTTCCAATATCTCCCAATGCTGCCGCACCGAGCAGGGCATCCATAATCGCATGAAGCAGCACATCCGCATCCGAATGTCCCAGTAATCCCTTTTCATAAGGAATTTTTACTCCACCTAATATCAAATCCCGCCCTTCTGTCAGTCGATGAACATCATATCCCATACCTACGCGCATAGTATGAATCCCCCTTACAACGATTCCAGCCGTCTGAACTCCTGCTCTCAAAAAAATCCTGGGAGTCTTGTTTCCCAAAACTCCCAGGACTATGGATAATAGCGGGAGGGAGATTTGAACTCCCGACACCACGGGTATGAACCGTGTGCTCTAGCCAACTGAGCTACCCCGCCATAATGGAACCTACAGGGCTCGAACCTGTGACCCTCTGCTTGTAAGGCAGATGCT
>CAYYGS010000291.1:0-3468 GCA_964471335.1 uncultured Jutongia sp. | reverse complement strand
CGGCGTCCGCACAGACTACAGTATCAAAACTCTCCTGCTCCAGATAATGCTCCACGAAAGAACGGGCAATCTTTCCCCCGCAAAACACCAAAACTCTTCCTAACATTATTTTTTCCTGTCCTTCTTCTTACCCTTCTGAGCCTCACGAAAACCGGCTTCAAATTCTCTCTTTTCCCTCTGCTTTTTGATTGTCTTTCGCTGAATATCAAAAATATATCGAATAAGACGTTTATCCGATTCTGTATAAATACAACCATAATAATAACGATATTTGTTATTTGTGGACTCCAGATCATCCATACGGATCACCGTCGCACGCGTTTTCAGCTTACCGTAAGATGAGGGAATCTCCAAAGAGAAATTATCTCCAATATCGAGCCTCTTATTGCTGAAAATACCCATTCCCGTCTCGCTGATGTCCTTGATATGCACATCGGCCCTCGTCACAACAAGCCCGGGCATCGGCACGATACGCATCCTCTTTTCTGTGTGTGCACCCCTCTCAATTTCTTCCTTTGTCGCCTCTGTCTCCACGCCTCTGCCCCTGACAATAACATCATATTCCTCCTCTGTCATAGGCATGACTGCCGTCTTCTTTCCATCCTCCGGCAGAATGTAATAACTGATCTCCACATCCTCCCCTACACGGACACGGTAGGCATTCCGGCGGTTAAAGGAACGTCCCTTATTCACAATATCAAAATAATGAACCGGTTCTCCCTCCAGCTTTGCCATTCCCGCTTTCACATGCATCCATTCCCACATCTGCTCTTCATCCCGGTAAACCAGGCGTATATCATCTCCCGGCTTAAACAAAAACGCCTTTCCCCCGGCACGGATCGCCGTGACACAAATACGCCTGACACCAGTCTGTTCTACCTTGCTCACCAGACGGTAGCGATAACCTTCCCTGTCCACATATATCTCTAAAGTCTTTCCCAACATGATATTCTCAAGAAGCACCGCTGATTACCTCCTTTAAGTGATTTATATTTTCTTCAATATCGCCCTGAAACACTGCTGTACCTGCCACGATAATATCTGTTCCACATTCTGCAATAGTCCTGATATTATCCGAATTTACGCCACCATCAATCTCTATCAAAAAGGAAAGCCCCTTCTCCTCACGCCAGCGCCTCAGCTGCCGAATCTTCTCCAGGGTATCCGGAATCAGCTTTTGACCGCCAAAGCCAGGCTCTACTCCCATTACAAGCACCATGTCAAGCTCTTCCAGATACGGCTCAATTGTCCCAATCTCTGTAGCCGGCTTGACGGATACCGCCGCACGGACAGGAAATTTTTTCAGTTCCCGCAGAGAAGCCGCCAGATCCCGGCAAGCCTCAGCATGGATCGTAATCCCATCAGCCCCGGCATCAACAAATTCCCCATAATAACGCATCGGTTCCTGAATCATCAAATGCACGTCAAAAAAGAGGCTGCTCTGCTTCCTGATCGACTCAATCAATGGCATACCAAAGGAAATCGAAGGGACAAACTGTCCATCCATAACATCTATATGAAGCCACTTGATCCCTGTCTGCTCCAGCTTCTGAATCTGCTGCCCCAGACAATTAAAATCTGCTGCAAGAATTGATGGTGCTATCTGACTCATAATCTCTCTCATTCCTCTTTTTATTTATATTTCTTCATTGAACGAAGTTCTTCATAAAACTGTCTGTAATTTTCATATCGGCTCTCGGAAATCCTTCCTTCCTCCAGAGCGTCTCTGACTGCACAGTCCGGTTCGTTCACATGAACACACCCCATAAAGCGGCAATGCCCCGCATAAGGCGCAAATTCCGGATAATATTCCTGCAGCTGCTCCTTTTCCACCTCCGGCAGACGCAGTGACGTAAAACCGGGAGTATCCATAATATACGTGTCCTGCCCAATCGCGAAAAGTTCCGTGTGTCTTGTCGTATGCCTGCCCCTCCTGATCTTCTCGCTAATCTCACCCGTCTCCATCTTCGCCTGCGGAAAGAGCGCATTCATCACAGAAGACTTTCCCACACCGGAAGGTCCTGCCATCACGGATGTCCGTCCCTGCAGAATCTCTAAAAGCTGGTCAAGTCCCTCTCCCGATACGGTGCTTGTCTGCAAAATACCGGCTCCGCTTGACACATACTGCTCTGTCAGCTTTTCCGCTTCCTCCCGTGTCTGATCATCACTTTTATTAAAGCAGATTACCGTCGGGACTCCCTGCGTTCTCATCATCAGCAGGAAACGATCCAGCAGGTTCAGATTCGGTCTGGGATAGGACAGCGCAAAGACTACTACCGCCTGATCGACATTTGCCACGGCAGGACGCACCAGAACATTCCTTCGAGACATGATCTCGACAAGATTGCCAAGCCCCTTGTCTCCATCCAGAATCTTTACCTCTACATCATCTCCCACCAGCGGCTTGATGCCCTGCTTCCGAAAGATTCCCTTTGCCTTGCATTCCAACAATCCAGCCTCTGTCTCCACATAATAAAACCCGCCAACACCGCGAATGATCTTACCCCGCATCAGTTCGCTTCCTTTACAAACTCAACACTATAGGGACCATCTATTTCCAAATTATTCTTATATACTTTAATTGTGCCAGAATTCTCGCTCCAGCCGGGAATATCAAATGTTTTCGGGAAATCAGAATAACTCAGCATTCCGTTAAACACCGGTTTTGACTTTCCATCCTGCGTCAGCACCAATTTAATCGTTGCCGGCTCCTCTCCCTCTTCAAAAGGATTGTTTCGTATCACAACTGAACCTTTATAGGAATATGTCGGCTCCTTCGTCGGCTCCGGCGTCGGTGTTGACTCCGGCCCCAGACTTACGGAATATCCCACCACTGTTCCCCTCTTTACCTTCTGGCCGGAATTATATGTCTGGCTCACGACATAATCCTTGGCATATTTATCGGAATGGACGTACGTCACATTCTGTGTATCAGCCTTTAACCCTGCATTTTCCAGCTTTTGCAGCGCCACACTGACCTTTCTTCCAACAATATTGGGCACAACCGTCTGGTCTCCCTCTGAGCCTTTACTCACAATAATATTCACGGTAGACCCCTCATCAACATGGGAACCAATATTTTGATGCCCAGTATCTCCTATATGACCCACTCGGTATCCAGTGTATTGCAACTTGCGCTGTCCATGGACTACTCCATCTTTCTCTTGGACAGATTCAAACAGGAACGCTTGAAAGGACAAAACGCCGAAGAAGATAGATTTCAAAAAACTGCGTTCGACGGTGGGCATGGTGTTCCAATATCCCGAATACCAGCTCTTTGCCGACACCGTGGAAAAGGACGTGGAATTCGGTTGCCGCAACATAGGTCTTAACGACGAGGAGTGCAAAACAAGAGTCAAAGAGGCGATAGAGCTTGTGGGACTTAACTACGACGAAGTCAAAGACCGTTCGCCCTTCGAGCTGTCGGGCGGACAAAAGAGGCGGGTCGCGCTTGCGGGCGTGCTTGCC
>CAYYGS010000290.1:0-3494 GCA_964471335.1 uncultured Jutongia sp. | reverse complement strand
AATGAACCGCGCCTGCCAGCTGATTGAGGAACTGGGCGCCGGTGAGGTAGTAGGCGGTGCAATTGATGTGTATCCTGTGAAAAAGGAGCCGTTTACGATTGCCTATGACGCTGACAAGATCAATGCCCTGCTTGGTACCGATATTGATGAAGAGACGATGGTGGGATATTTTGAAAAGATTGATTTGCCGGTAGACCGTGAAAAGAAGGAAGTCTTTATACCGACCTGGAGACAGGATCTGGAGAGGATGGCTGATCTGGCAGAGGAGGTAGCAAGGTTCTACGGCTATGACAATATTCCGATGACACTGCCGTCCGGGGCAGCGACGGCCGGGGGATTGTCAGAAAAGATGCGCCATGAAAATATGGTGCGTGATGTGGCAGAGGCTTATGGATTCCATGAGGCAATGACATTTTCGTTTGAGAGTCCGAAGGTATATGATAAGCTGGCTTTGCCGGAGGATGATATTCTGCGCCGCAGTGTGGAGATTATGAATCCACTGGGCGAGGACTACAGTGTGCTCAGGACATCGGCTCTGGGTGGAATGCTGACGTCGCTTGCAACAAATTACAGCCGTCGGAATAAGGATGTCAGACTGTATGAGCTGGCGAATGTATTTTTCCCGAAGCAGCTTCCGCTGACGGAGCTTCCGGATGAGAGAATGCAGCTTACGCTTGGTATGTATGGCGAGGGCGACTTCTTTACGATGAAGGGGCTGATTGAGACAATTTTGGAGAAAATAGGTCTGGCAGACGGGGCAGAGTACCGTCCGGAGACTGGCAGAAGCTTTCTTCATCCGGGTCGTCAGGCAAGTGTTATATATAGTGGAAAGGAGCTTGGTTATCTGGGAGAAGTTCATCCGGAGGTACTGGATAATTTCTCCATTGCGCAGAAGGCATATGTGGCTGTATTGGATATGCAGACATTATCTGAGTTTGTTTCCTTTGATATCAAATATACGGGTGTGCCGAAATTCCCTGCGATCATCCGCGATATCAGCCTGAGCATGCGCAAGGAAGTGCTGGCTGGCGATGTAGAGAAGGTGATCCGCGCGAAGGGCGGCAAATTGGTAGAATCCTATGAGTTATTTGACATATATGAGGGCTCCCAGCTGACAAAGGGCTATAAGTCACTGGCATATAAAATCGTATTCCGGGCGGCAGACCGTACGCTGACAGATGAAGAGGTAGGATCTTCTATGAATAAGATCATCAAGGAACTGGAGAAGATGGATGTTGTCCTGCGGCAGTAAGAAATGAAGATTTTCTGAGGCGCAAAATCAGCGCCAAAGAAAATCCAGGTCATTTCTAAGAAGAATGCAAAAGCAGCATTCTTCACTAATTGTTTCAATTAGGTGGAGTTATTAAAATGAAAAAAAAACACATAAAAATTATCCAAATAATATCCTGGGGAGTTTTTGTGATTTATCTGATTGCGCTGGTATATTTCCTCTTTTTTAGTGAGCAGTTGGGAAGAGTGCCGAGTAATGAATATAAATACAGTCTGATTCCGTTGAAGGAAATGCGGAGATATCTCGTGTATTGGCGGGAAATCGGCGTTCGGAATGTGATGTTGAATCTTTTGGGAAATGTGATTTGTTTTGTTCCCTTTGGATTTGTACTCCCTATTATTTCCCGCAGCCAGCGAAGAGGATATAAAATACTGCTGCTGAGTTTTTTGTGTTCTCTCCTGGTAGAACTGATCCAGCTGGTATCAAAGGTGGGCTCCTGTGATGTGGATGATATTATTCTCAATACATTTGGCGGAATGCTGGGGTTTTTTATATTTTTTGCCAGCCATCGTTTCATGAAGAGGAGAAATCGGAAAAACGCGGAGCATTCCGCATGAAATGACAGTGGGGATGGGGAGAATACTCAGAATTGAGAAAAAGGGGATTGAAATGGGTTTTAGGAAGAAAAAAAGAGGCGGGGAAGGGCTTCGGCTGACCGATAAGAAGCATCCGCGCAGTGCTGTGGCAGCAACAGGACTCGCTGTTTTGTCACTCGCGATTTTTGCAGTGATTTGTTTTATGTCAGGAGAGAGCCGCGGCCAGTCCGGAATAGAGGCCGGCGTGATCGGACTATTATGTTTTGTGATCAGTATTGTAGGATTTATCTTATCCTGGCTCAGCCTGGGGATGGATAATATCCGCACATTGTTTCCAAGTATTGGAGTGGTGACGAATGGACTGCTTGTGCTCTTTTATTTGATTGTATATATTCTAGGGACATAAGAGTTATGATTTAGAAAGGTATGGTTGTATGGCTCAGACATGGAAGGACGATGAGAGTGGGAAGGTAAAGAGTGATGCGCTGATTTATCAGCAGCGGGAGGAAAAGAATGCCAGAGAGACCTATGAGGAGCTCGACCGAAAGGGAAAGTTTCAGTTTTTTAAGGATTATTATCTTGGAATGGTGGTTGGAATCGCCGCGTTGGCCATACTCCTGATCTTTTATTATGTACAGTCGATGAATAAGCCGCAGACGGCTCTCTATGTAGCCGTGGCAGACGATGTTTTTTCGGATGAAAAGGTGAAGGAGCTGGAAAAAGCTGTCGAGACATACCTGGGACTGGATGGCAAAAGGCAGAAGGTAGAGATCAATACAAATTACAGCTATCGGAATCCCAGGCTCAGTAAGCAGATTCAGGAGTATATTTATGCGGGAAGCTGTGATGTGGTCATCGCTTCGGAGGAAGGGTTTAAGAGCTGGGCCCAGGTAGGCTATTTTTTTGAACCGGAGACATCAGATGTTGTTTCGATTTTTAAGACGCGGGAGGAAAAAGACAAAATGTACTGCCGTATCTTAGATGGAGCGGAGATCCGTGGGGAGAAAGAGGAGGATACGACGGAGTATAATGTAGGGGTGTCTGTCCAGAATTGCCGGAAATATAAGGAGTTGGAAGGAAATGGCAAGCCAGCCTATGTGGGGGTGGCCAATTCGACAAAGCATCCGGAGGAGGCTGCGGCGTTTTTGGAATTTCTGCTTGACGATGAGAAAAAGGCAGGAGATGTCCATCCGGATTTTCAGGTCTCAGGGGATTAGGTTGAAAACTCTTTCTTGGAAGTGAGAAAAAAATGATAGTATGAGGTCTTTCTTTCGTCATATTTCACAAAAAAGGAAAAGTGCGTGTCGAAAGGTTGACATTCGGTTGGTTTTGAATATAATTATAGGCATGACGAAGGTGTCACAGAGTTTTTGAAAACTCTTGTGACACCTTTTTCTTACGCGAAGGCAAAGTGAGGATATGTCTGTGCCTGCACAAGACTATCCGAGCGCGCCCGCGAACCCGAGCAGCTTCGCGAAGCATGATGCTCGTGGTTTTTCCGGTACAATGGGGATTTTATTGTACAAGTCGTCCGGACCGACGGAAATGATATGGTATAGACTTTGAAAGGCATGGTGATTGTTATGACAGATGAGGTTAATAGTTTAATATTTGGTGTCTGGTTCCTGATCGGTACAGCGCTTGTATTTTGGATGCAGGCAGGATTT
>CAYYGS010000289.1:0-3528 GCA_964471335.1 uncultured Jutongia sp. | reverse complement strand
GTCTACTACCGCTTGTCAGATCCGAATAATAAGGACTATTTTACTTATATCCCGGTTTGGCGTCTACGGAGGAAGGGAAGTGATGATCAGCAGTTATATTACATTGTTAACGCTATGGATGGCAGTGTGATCCGGGACTGGGAGTCAACATGGACTCTTACGAATGAGTGGTTGTATTAAAGGGGAAGCTTGAATCATCCGCTGTCAGTTCACTGGAGAAAAAGATATTCGAGCCCAACGTCAAATGTAATCCGAGATTCCCGTCTGAAGGGGAAAGATGAATACAAACAGAATAAATTACAGCAGTGAAAGTGACGATACAAATGCAGGAGGAGCAGAGATGTTCCTCTTGTTTTTATGTGGGAACAGAACAGCCGGCGGAGAAAGGAGAGATACCATGGCAAAATTTTTAAACTATGAGGACCGGCTGGAAATTGAGAACGGATTAAAGGCACACCAGAGCTTTACAGAGATAGGGAAAAGGCTTGGGAGAGACAGAACCACCATTACCAAGGAAGTCAGGAATTATTCGGTGGAACAGGATACGGGATACAGCGTATTTCCCCATAATACCTGTAAATATCGGAAAGGATGCAGGAGAAAAAAGGTATGCGGGACAAATGACTGTAAGCATCCGATGACACCCACATGCAGGCAGTGTGAATCCTTGTGCAACCGTTACTGTGAGCAGTTTGAAGAGGAAGTATGCACCCACCGGTTCAAGCCGCCCTATGTGTGTAATGGATGTAGTGAGGTAAAGAAATGTACCCTTACCAAAACTATCTATGATGCGTTGGAAGCCCAGAGGCAGGCATCGGCAAAGATATCGGAATCCAGGAGCGGCATCCTTTCCACAGAAGGAGAGATCGCAAGACTTAATGAGATACTGGTGCCGTTAGTAAAACAGGGGCAGTCCATCCACCAGATCTACCTGAACCATAAGGATGAACTGATGTGCAGTGAAAAGACGCTGTACAATTACGTGGACGGCTGCCTGTTCGATATCAGGAACATAGACCTTCCAAGAAAAGTGAAATACCGTCCCAGATACAAGAAACCGGAGCTTAAGGTAGACCGTGGATGCCGTGCGGGAAGGAATTACCATGATTATGAGGTGTACATGGAGCAGAACCCGGACACGGCAGTGGTGCAGATGGATTCGGTGATCGGGAGCAAAGGAGGGAAAGTGCTGCTGACAATCTACTTTGTGAACGTATCACTGATGCTGGGATTTATACGGGAGGCAAATACATCAAAGTCGGTTATAGATATCTATGATGACTTATATCAGCGTCTGGGAGGACAGGATTTTCGGAGGCTGTTCCCTGTGATCCTGACGGATAACGGAAGTGAATTCTCCAATCCGAAATGTATAGAGAACGGACCGGATGGAAAAGGCTTCCAGCGGACGAGGATATACTACTGCAATCCAAGCGCGCCGTACCAGAAGGCAGAGATCGAAGTAGGACATGAATTTATCCGTAGGATCGTGCCAAAGGGAAAAAGCTTTGATGAGCTGACACAGGCAGATATAGACCTGATGATGGACCACATCAATTCCTACCGGAGGAAGAAATTAAACGGAAGAAGCCCGTATGAAGCATTCTGCTTCTATTACGGAGAAGAACTGGCGCAGAAGCTTGGATGCCACAAGGTTACCGCCAACGACATCAATCTTACGCCAGGACTTCTAAGAAAGTAACGAGATAAACAGCGCAGACCGCCGGCTGATAATAAGGAATGTATCAGGCGTGAATTTTGTGGTACAAAATTTGTAAGACAAAAGTGACGTCCGGTTTTTGTGCGCATTTTTATCCTGTCATGAATCTATTATAGCAATGATCTCTCGGAATTATGAGTGATCATGCCAGCAAAATCCTAGCATTGAACATTGAAAAGTAAATATTATCCTAAATTGAAAAGATGGGTATGGAAAATAGACATAACACTGTCATTATGCCTGAAAATGAGGTATGATAGTCATAGGATCATGCTGCATTCAAAATCAACTTTCGTAGGGTGGATTCAAATGGCAGATCCCATGCATCCAGATGCTGTAACATCAGGATGTGATAGAGGCGGCAGTACCACATCTTAGTAGAGCGGTGTCTGCCGCTTTCTAACAGGAAGTCTAATTTCTGGCGTTTATTGGAACGCTCTGCCGAGGTTCTGGCATTGAATTCGGTTTTCCATTCCCCACTGTCCCGAGGAGGGATGTTTATCAGCCTTGGATTATCTTTCATGGCAAGGTGAACAGTCCTGCCATACTTGGAATCCGAACAGGGATCCTGACAGGAACAGCCATATCTGCGGCTGGCGAGCGGGCAGCGGTATTTTATGCGGTATTTGCTCCGCTCCACACCGTCATGGTTCATTTTCCTTCCAGCCCTGCAGACGGGGATGCCATCTTTCCCGATGGTAAAGTCATCTTTGTATTTTGTCCTGATGCCGCGTTTTTCATTGAGGTCAATAAACGGGATGATGCCTTTTCGCTTGCAGTATTCATAGATGGGCATGGCATCATGTGCAGAATCAAGGAGCAGTTTTTTGACATGGAACTGTGGCAGAAAGTTGATCATATCAAAATAGGCATAAAGGAAAGCGTGGGAATCATGCCGTGAGGCAGGATTCAACAAAGGAAAAACAGGCAGGTCGCTTTCGGAATCGGAGGCGACAAGCATGTACAGGCCATAGCCGAAGTAAAAGCATTCGCGGGAGGAATCCCAGCCAATGTCACAGTCGGGCTGTGAAAAGTAACGGTCGCAGCTGCAGTCAGAAATGCCTTTTTCGACACAATCACAGATACGGCGTTTCCGTTCCCTTGCGGAGGTTACAACAGGTGTGCCGTCGCCGGCGATGGAAAGGCTGGAGTTATTGATAAGCCCTTTCTTGACAGACGGAAGCAGGAATTCCCTGTGGAAAAGGTCGAACAGGGAAGCAAAGGGCTGTGCATCGGTGGAAGGAGGAGCTGCTTCAAGTTTTTTCAGGAGCTGTTCCACGGTCAGTTTTTCCACAGAAGCAGCTTTATTTCCTTTCTTTGAGGGTTTTTTAACAGAAGATTTTAAAGGATGCTGATGAGGGGAAAAGTTATCATCATCGGAATCCCAGAGACGGTCAAAGAAATCGTAGAAAGTGCCGACACCGGGAGTATCACCGGCCTCAAAGCCGCTTAAGATAGCAAAAAGAGGATTGATCTTAAGCATTGCAACCCATTCAGTAATGGAAGTAATTTTAAAATCAATCGAAAGCAGGTAGGAACGGTGCATGCAGGAAGGAGTCCTTGGTCTTGGTCCAAAGACAGAATATTTGTTTTTGAGTATTTCATCGGTGTAGGAAAGATCAAGGTTCCAGAAACGGTCAATAATATCCCAAACAGAACGTGGGATGGAATCCGGATCAGGATAATATTTACGGAGATTTGTAAGAACAAAGTTTTGGTAGGCGGCATGGCCGCCGGAATTAACAGGTAACAAATGAAATCGCCTCCAATCGAAAAATATACTTTATAAATAAAGGCGCGAAGCGCCG
>CAYYGS010000288.1:0-3531 GCA_964471335.1 uncultured Jutongia sp. | reverse complement strand
GCCACTTCGCAATATTCGCATGGTGTCCCGATAACAGGACAGGCGGCACACATTGTCCCATCCACTCCTCCGGCCTTGTATACTGCGGATACTCCAGCAAACCGTCGGAAAAAGATTCCTCCATCGCCGAAGCACCATTTCCCAGCACCCCCGGCACGAGACGCGATACCGCATCCATCATCACAAGCGCCGGGAGCTCCCCGCCCGTAAGTACATAATCTCCAATCGATACATAATCTGTCACGATTCTTTCCAGCACCCGTTCATCAATTCCCTCATAGTGGCCGCAGAGAAAAATCAAATCTTCCTCCTGTGCCAGCTCCTTCGCCATTTTCTGACAGAATACACTCCCCTGCGGGGTCAGATAAATCACACGGGGCGAACCGGAGATCCTCTGTCGGATACTTTCATAACAACGATAAACCGGTGCCGCCTGCATTACCATTCCGGCACCGCCACCGTAGGGATAATCATCGACCCGGTTATGCTTATCCTGCGCAAAATCACGTATATTGACAGCGCCAAGAGTAATCGCCCCCTCCCGGATCGCGCGTCCGGTGATACTCTCCTGCATCGCCTGTTCAATCAATTCCGGAAATAAAGTCATCACATGAAAATTCACACCATCCACCAAGCCTTTCTAATCCCCGTCAGGAGAATCTATACAAAGCACATCCCGGAAAACTCTACAAAAGCCCTTCCATAATATGAACTGTTACCACCTTTTTCTCAAGATCCCTGTCCAGCACGCAGTCTGCAATCACCGGAAGCAGAACCTCCCGTCCCTCATGATCCACCACATACACATCGTTGGCACCTGTCTGCAGCACATCACGAAGCTCTCCAAAAAATGTACCGTCCTCCGTCTCGACCCTGGCGCCGATAATATCAGCAATATAATACTCGCCCTCCTCCAGAGGGATCGCATCCTCTCTGGGAACAAGCAGATCCATCCCCTTATATTTTTCCACGTCATTAATATCATCAATACCGCGGAACTTCAGAATGACCATATTCTTAAAATACCGTGCCGAAGCCACCTCCCAGACAAGCTTCTCATCCCCCGTATCAAGCACAATTCTCTTCATTCCCTGAAAACGTGATGGATCTTCTGTCGTGGGAAATACCTTGACCTCTCCCTTGATTCCATGCGTATTTGCAATCACACCCACCCGAAAATAATCCTCTGCCATAGATACCTCCCGTTTCCTTTTTGTTATTGTTATGTTAATCAATACAGAGGAAGACTTCCATAGGCAACATTGACAACTTTTCCAATTTATAGTATAATTTTTCTGTAATATTGCACAATTTTAATAAAAAATAAATGATAGATCAAGGTTTCAAAAGGGAGCATCATGTGAAAATAATTTTTCACAAAGCGAACTTTGCTCGCTTTGCAAATATTGTGCCTGCGGCATAACAAACAAAATTTGTATTTAAATTTGCGGGGCTGTGGCAGAAATGGGGATTTTTATGCGTTACATCGTAGACTATGAAGTATGTGCCGTCTTATTTATGGTACTTCTTCTTATTATTATAACTGTCAACAAAAAACTGGCAGATTTCCAATCAAAAATTTATCGGATTTATACATATGGCATCTTTTTAAATATCTGTCTGGATATTGTTACATGCTATACCGATTATTACTTTCACAGGATTCCACTTCCGCTGAATATGCTGTTGAATTCTGTTTTTTTGGCATGCCAGTTTATGATTCCGACCCTGTTCACGGTTTATCTGTATTTACGCGTCAACAATATGCACCGACACAGGAGCCGTTCGCTTTTTCTATGCTTTATACCGGCAATGGCAGGAATTTTTCTGATCCTGACAAATGTGTGGACACACTGGATCTTTTACTTTAATGCCACAGGCTATCATCATGGGAGTCTGCATTCCTATCTGTATATCAATGCTCTGCTGTACTCCCTGCTATCCTTTCTGTACTCGCTGTGGGCGCTCCGCTATATCCCCTTCCACCAGTGCTGTGTCACCTGGGGAATGATTACAGTATCGCTGCTTCCCACGCTCGTACAGTATATACTGCCAAACTATATGCTCTCCGGCGTTGGTACGGTAGCTGCCGCCTATCTGATTTATTTCACAGACGAAAATACCATCGTCTATGTGGACTCCCTTACCGGAGCTCTGAGCCGGGAGGCATTCATATATCATATGAATCAATCCAAAAGGAAAAAAAAGGAAGAAAAGATTTTTATTATTGCACTAGATAATTTCAAGCTGATCAATGAGATTTACGGAATCGAGGGCGGCAATGAACTGATGGCCTCTCTTGTGCAGGAGTTGAAAAAAGAATATTCCGACTCGTCTGTCTTCCGCTTCGGCGGCGATACCTTTGCCATCGTGATTGATGCACAGACGGAGGCGATCAAAGAGTTGGATCAAATCCGGCGCATTCTCGGAAAGACATGGCACCTGCAGGATGTTGACATTCAGATGAGTGCCTGTATTTGTCTGATTCACCCAATCTACCACAGCAAGGAAGATATGATCCGTGCCATTGACTACTCTATCAGCCAGGCAAAGGCCATCGGCAAGGGACAGTTCTATGAAATGGATGAACAGTCCTCCGGCAATCTCAGCCGCCGGACAGCCATTGAACAGGCCATTATGCAGTCCATTGAAGCAGAACGCTTCGAGGTACACTATCAGCCGATCTATGATATCAAAAAGAAACGGATTCATTCTATGGAGGCTCTGGCACGCTTGAATGTACCGGGCTACGGTTATATTTCCCCGGAGGAATTCATCCGTGTAGCAGAACAAAACGGCACAATCATACAGATTGGCTTGCTAGTATTGGAGGAAACCTGCTGTTTTATCCGGGATTACGATTTAAAAAGCAAGGGCATTGAATTTATTGAGGTAAATCTATCTGTCGTTCAATGCATGAAAGATACCATCTATAAGGACATCATGGAAATATTAGAGCGGTATGATATTTCGCCTACCATGATCAATCTGGAAATTACAGAGAGTGCTGCCGCCTATTCCGAAACTCTGCTGAAACGGAATATGGCACGTCTTTCTCTGATGGATGTGACATTTTCACTGGATGACTACGGCTCCGGATATTCGAATATTCAATATCTGGTAGACCTGCCGTTTTCCATCGTTAAGATTGATAAATATATTATCTGGGCCGCCATGGAAAAAGTTTCCTCCCGCAAGGTCGTAGAAAATACCATTGCGATGTTTAAGGATATCAACCTGAAGATCGTAGCGGAGGGAATCGAGGATACAAAAATGGTACAAATGTTATCAGACATGGGAGCTGATTATCTTCAGGGATACTTCTTTTCCAAGCCGGTTCCCAAAGATGATGTAATCAAATGCTTAGAGGAGGGATACATTGAAAAATTATTTGAGACAAAGTAAAAAAGGACTTCTTTTTGCGATTTCCGGCCTTCTTCTCACATCCGCCTTCTGCTGCGGATGCAGTAATACACAGACGGAGGAAGATCAGAGAAAATATATTGCTGTTATTTGCAAATCGACAGATGA
>CAYYGS010000287.1:0-3639 GCA_964471335.1 uncultured Jutongia sp. | reverse complement strand
CAACATGATAAAACTTCCCAACAAGATAACCACTGGAAATACAACCGCAAAAATATCCGATCACTAAACAAATTAATAATGGTATCATAATCTCCTCTTTCTCTGTACACGTTCAGGCAGCCAGCCCACGCAGTACAAGCAATTTACTGATTGTGCTTTTCACGAATGAAAAAGCGAATTGGTGTTCCGGCAAATCCAAAGGCTTCTCTTATTTTGTTTTCCAGATACCGCGTATAAGAAAAATGCATCAGCTTCTTATCATTGACGAAAATCACAAATGTAGGCGGCTTGACACTTACCTGTGTCATATAATAAATCTTTAAGCGGCGTCCCTTGTCCGAAGGGGGCTGCTGCATAGCAACGGCCTCCGCCAGAATGTCATTGAGTACGCCTGTCGCGATGCGGAGCGCATGATTTTGAATCACAACCTCAATCGAGTCAAACAGCTTAGGAAGACGCTGTCCCGTCTTAGCAGAGACAAACATAATCTCTGCATAGGGCAGAAACGAAAGAGTATTACGGATTTTATCCTCATATTTCCGTACGGAATGAGTATCCTTTTCTACGGCATCCCATTTATTGACAACAATAATCATTCCACGCCCACGGTCATGGGCGATTCCTGCAATTTTGGCGTCCTGTTCTGTCACTCCTTCTGATGCATCAATAACAAGAAGAACGACATCTGCCCGCTCCACAGCAGATACCGTCCGCAAAATACTGTACCGCTCCAGCTCTTCCTTGATCTTATTTTTACGGCGAAGTCCCGCCGTGTCAATAAAGACATATTCCTTTCCCTGCCATTTTACCGCTGTATCTACGGCATCTCTTGTCGTTCCGGCAATATCTGATACAATCACACGGTTTTCCCCAAGAAGCTTATTAATGATCGAAGACTTTCC
Organism: uncultured Jutongia sp.; assembly: GCA_964471335.1. GTDB lineage: Bacteria > Bacillota > Clostridia > Lachnospirales > Lachnospiraceae > Jutongia. The sequence continues at coordinate 2,737 of CAYYGS010000287.1, read as the reverse complement.
CACATTTGGTTTTCCCACGATCGCCACACGCGGTCTCTCGTCCTCCTCCTCGTCTGACTCTTTCGGAAAAAGGTGAACAATCTCATCCAGCATATCTCCGACGCCAAGCTTTCCTACAGAGGAGACTGGATGCGGCTCTCCCAGTCCCAGATTATAAAATTCATAGACATCCATCATCTGCTTATCAAAATTATCAACCTTATTGACGACAAGTACGATTTGCTTCCTCGAACGCCGCAGCATATCTGCCACCTGATAATCTGCGTCTACAAGTCCTGTCTTACCATCTACCAAAAAGAGGATCACATCTGCCATCTCAATCGCCATCTCAGCCTGCTCTCTGATATGACGAAGCATCTGATCATCTGTCTTTGGTTCAATCCCGCCGGTATCCATCAGTGTAAAATTGTAATTGAGCCAGTTTGCATCCGTATAAATACGATCTCTCGTCACACCCGGCGTATCCTTGACAATGGAGATACGTTCTCCTGCTATCATATTAAAAAGAGTCGATTTCCCCACATTGGGTCTGCCTACGATTGCCACAATCGGTTTACTCATTTGAATCCCTCATTCCCGCGCAGCTCATACGGATTATGTGTCCTTTCTCCGATTCTGCGCTTTCCATCGTCGCTTATGATCCCCTGTAAAAGAGACCGTCCATCTGATTTTACAATAACCGCCTGTATTTGTAAAGCTTCCTCGATGTCCGTCACCGAAATATCATCCAGAAAGACTTCCTCCCCGCTGCGAAGCATTGTCTCAGGTATTAGCAGACGCTCCCCAAGATCCTTTCCCTGAAGCTGTGCCAGAATATCCTGTCCTGTTACAAGCCCTGCCACCGTAATATCTTCGCCAAAGAAATCATTTCTTATTGGAAATACCTGCAGCGTAATCCTGTCATCCAGGGTATGCAGCTGATCTGCGCACTGCTGCAGGACAGATCCAAACAATCGTCCGGTAATCGCAGAAACCCTGACAGCCGTAATTTTATTTTTTGGGTTAAATGTAGATTTAACTGCTTCCTCCCACTCTTCAAGAAAGGAACGCACCATCCCCACACCATTTTCAATTTGCCCATACCCCTCATAGTATTCCGCATCCGGCACCGGTCGGCCGGCCAGAAGATACCACTCATCGCTGGCATGCACGAAACGCGTTCCAAGTGTTTCACGCAGACGGTTCTGCCAGCCTGTCACCTGATCCAGCAGAACTTCGGCATCCTCCTGGTTAAACTTTTCTATCTGCACCAATCCCTCTCGGTATTTTGTCATTCCTATCGGCACCACGGACAGGCTCTGCATCGCCGGGTACAGCCCGGCCAACTCACGTATCGTGCGGTCCAGCTCCTCCCCGTCATTCCATCCCTTGCACAATACTACCTGGCTATTCATCTCAATGCCTGCGGCCGCCAGATCATACATCTTCTCCAACGCCTCACCGGCAAAACGGTTGTGAAGCATCCGACATCGAAGCTCCGGATTCGTCGTATGGACCGAGATATTGATAGGTGCCAGATGGAATCGCTTGATTCTGTCAATATCCTTGTCCGACATATTTGTCAATGTGACATAATTGCCCTGCAAAAAAGACAGCCTGGCGTCATCATCCTTAAAATACAGTGTCTCCCGCATTCCGGGCGGCATCTGGTCAATGAAACAAAAGATACATTTATTGCGGCAGGAATGATACTCATCTAACAGTGCCTGTTCAAAGACAAGTCCAAGATCATCATTATATTCCTTTTCAATTTCGAGTTCCCACTGCTCTCCATCCGGTTTTTCAATCAGGACAATGACATTTTCCTCATTCACCATATAATGATAGTCAAAGATATCCTCCGGCTCCTTCCCATTCACAGCTAAAAGGAGATCGCCCGGTGCAATCTCCATTTCCTCCGCTATGCTTCCGGGTAAAACTTCTGAAATTTTATGCCCCTTCCTGCACATCATTGTTCTCATTTCCATTTCTGCATTGATTTTGGCAAAGAACACACTTTGCAATTATTTGCCTGCGTTCAATTCCAAATTTTATTTTTCAGTTACATTGTCTACCAGATAATCCTTCACTTTTTTAAAGAGCATATCGTCGGTAATCACATCTTTCGCCTTTGTCCCATAATAGCTTTCGAAAATCTCATCCAGCCCTGCCTCATCTTCACAGCCGTAATTTGCAAGGTAATCTTTCAGAGACTCCTGATATTCCTCATCTGTCACCTCAAGCTTCTCATTTTTGGCAATGCTTTCATATACAAGCTGCTTTCCCACATCGTTCTGCGCCGTCTCTCTTAATGTCTTTTCAAAATCCTCCTTTGTCGTCTTCTGCTGCTCTATATAGTCATCCAGCGTAAAACTATTCTGGGCCAGATAATAATTAATCGAAGTATACAGCTGGTTATACGTCTTGTCTACCTCTTCCTCCGGGTATTCCTCTACTTTCGAGGAGGTAAACACAGCATTCCATGCCAGATCTTCTATGGTACGTGTGCGCAATGTATCCTTATATTCGTCGGCGGATTTATAAGAGCTGAGATTCTGCACCACAAATTCATCTGTCAGCTTCGGCAGCACTGCTTCGCCCTGGATATAATTGATATCGACCGTAAAAACTGCCTTCTTACCCGCCAGATCCGGGCTTTGAGAATACTCTTTTGGAAATGTCGCTTTCACCTTTACGGTATCTCCCGGCTTACTGCCAATCAGGCCGTCTTCAAACCCTTCAATAAACTGGCCGGAAC
>CAYYGS010000286.1:0-3651 GCA_964471335.1 uncultured Jutongia sp. | reverse complement strand
GGCAAGCCGGTCATTGGCTCGGGAGGCTACCACCCCTGTCATGGGTTCCATATTGGAATACTATCACAGCTTGGCAGGAATTTCAATTAGATTCGCAATAGTAATCATCTGTGTGCATCAATAGCCAAACTTGCAAATGCCACTTGCAATAGTTCATTTAAATTATCCTCGTTAAGATACTTCACTCTATAATTTTCCCATCTTCAATCCGTATCACCCTGCCACATTGCTCTGCCACTTCTAGATCATGAGTAACGATAATGATTGTTCTCCCCTGTTCATTCAAATCACGAAACACTTTCATAATTTCTTCCGTTGTCTTCGTATCAAGGGCTCCCGTCGGTTCGTCTGCCAAAATCAGAGAAGGTTCATTTGCGATTGCCCGGGCAATCGCCACACGCTGCTTCTGGCCTCCGGAAAGATTCCTGACAGGTTTATCGGCAAATTCCTGCATCTGCACCATTTCAAGCATTCTCAGAGCAATTTCCTTTCTTTCTTTTTTCTTTTTTCGTTTACTTCCTGAGGCAAAATCCAGCGGAATCAGCACATTCCCCAATGCGGTAAATTCCTCTACCAGCGCAAAGTCCTGCATTACCATGCCAATTTTTTCATTACGGATCGCTGCCATTTTTCTCTCGGAAACTTTAGTGATTACCATATCATCAATACAATACTCGCCGGAATCATAACCATCAATACAGGCAAGAATATGTAATAATGTAGATTTTCCGGCTCCTGATGTCCCAATAATCGCTACCATCTCTCCATCCTCTATCGTTAAGGAGATGCCATGAAGTGCCTCAAAAGCATTACTTTTTCCCTTATTGTATGTTTTTACGATATGCTCTAATTTAACCATTCTATTCTACCTCCCTTAAAATATCCTTTGCCGATTTCTTTCCAATCAGCAGGAAAGATAGCATAAAACTAAATATAATAAAAAGCGCTGTAACCGCCAGACAGCCTAAAATCTGCCATCCTCCCACAGAAAAAAGTGTCTGGCCAAATGCACCGATTTTCTCGCAGATAATAATGCCGAGCATGGTAAACAGAAATGTCCCAAACTGCATGACAAAAACACTTGCGCCATGAATCGCCACACATTGCCGCCATGTCAGCCCCGTCATATAATAAACAGAATAATTATGCATATTTTGTCGTATCATGATCACGGTACTGCTGATTATGGACATTAAAGTGAGCATAATCATCGCTATTAAAATGGGAATCAGTATATCCATCTGATCCATAATGTATTCCATGCTGTTTTTCCGCATTTCTGCCGATGTTTGGCGTAAAGAATATCTTCCATAAATCATGAGATAACGGGAATTGTAATCCTTTTCTTCCTGTGTAATATCAGCGTCATATTGAATAAAGCATGGACCTTCTATGATATACGGCCATATACATGTTTCATCCTCTATCAAATTTTCTCGTTCAGATGCAGCATGAATCTGATTATTGTGTTCGATATCCCTCTTTGCCACAAATACGATGGATCTTTCTGTTTTATCTCTGCCAAGCGGATAATAATAATAATCTCTAAAATCAGCATATTGTCCATAATTCTGCGTACCCATAATCGGGCTCATAATCAGACTCGCTCCATCGGCAATGATTCCCACCACTTTAGCCTGAACCGGTTCCGACAGCTTGCAATCTCTCGAATCTTTTATCACATTAGAAGTGGTAAGTGTTATAATATCCCCCACTTGATACCTGCTCGCCGTCTGTACCAATACAATCTCAATCATATCGGTATCTGCATCTTCCGTCTGTAACCATCGTCCTGCTTTCATCTTAGGAGTGTATGCGGAAAGCAATTCATCATCATATGCAATGACGGGAGACCATGTACCTCCCTCTTCCTTTGTATTATCAATATCAAAAGTCATTTGTACTCCATATGAACTAACCACGTGCGCTTTCTTTAAGTATTTTTCCACATCGGAAGACTCTGTAAAAGGAAGATAACGTTGGCCATCTCTCCCTGACAAATCTGATATATCCATATTCAGACCGTCTCCCTGAAAAAACTTTTCCAAGGGCTTATATTTCTCATATCTGGACGTGATTGCAGAAATAATGCTGACCATAATAATCAATACAATCACTGTCTGAAAAAACATCAGAGCTGTCATAACCTTATTTTTCTTCTGCTCGTGAAGTGCATATTTTAGTTTCATCGCAGACCTCCTTTTATATCCAGTTCTGCATCTGTTTTCAAAGCATGTATAATCATCACAGTCAATATCAGTACAGAGAGCAGAAAATAGACAACGAACAATATGAAATAGACATAACTACTATAATTGTCATTCATATATTCATAATACCCTGAAACCTTTTTCAAAATCATGTTTTCAAACAGCAAAATTCCCATCAAATAAGCCGGTACAGTCAAAGCCACACACTCTCCCAAATACAATAATACCACTCTGCCGAAACTCATTCCGCAAATCCGATAAACCATAAGTGACTGCTTTCGGCTGGAAAGAATATAACGGTATAAAATAGCAAAATTAATCGCGGAAACAAGGGTAATAAAGATTGTCACGATTATAATGGTATTATAGAGATATATTGCATCATCATCGGGTAGACTTGCCGGTTCCAAGACAGCCTTGTCCCCAAAAATCTGCTCGGTTTTTTCTGCCACGGCATCATACTGTTCCTGTCGGACCGGCTTTCTGAAATGAAAGATTATTCTTTCCGTAAAGGGGGTTGTGTCATCTAAAGATGTAATGGGAATCGTAGGTCTATCATTATCAATTGTTCCATAGGCAATAATCTCATAATTCTTTCCCTGAATACGCAGTGTATTTTCGTCCACTGCCAGACGATTGCTGACAGGAGAGGACAAAGTATTCCAATGTTTATAATCCCAGGAAATAGCAACCTTCTCCCCATTTTGATACTCTTCTCCGGTAAAATACCTGCCACTTTCCAATATGGCATTATCTTCTAATTCTTTTTCGAATTCATCACTTTTTATAATTTCTCCGTTTTTAATAGAGAAGTCCATACGAAATGGCAGCTCATCCACCACTGCCGTTGCCTCAATATATCTTAGTTTTTCCTCAAAGGAATCATCAAATTCAGCCAGATATTTCTTTAACAGTTCCAGCGTCACATAATGATCTGATGGTTCATCTGCCTTTAAATAAAACTCGTCTTCATTCAATTCCTGATCTTCTATTTCTTCAAAAATCCCCTGCAGAGTTAATGCAATTTCTCTTTTATCAGACAGGTCATACTGTTTCTTTAACTGATAATTCTGAAACAATCCATAGGAAAAATGAATCATAATGCAGGAACAGACTACAGAAAAAATCGTTAGGATAAATATTGGTTTTTTGTTTATAAAAAAGCTCTTTATATTACACCAAATATAATTCATCCAATACCCCCTTTTCCTATCATTCCATGACAAACTATGGCTGCGCGCCATACAAAAGAATTTCCCTCAAAACAAATATAACACAGAAATCCGAGAAAGAAATCAGGGCAAATTTCACTTAAAATACATTACTTATTAAACATTTTATTCTATTTTCTTGTTTACTTTTCCTATATAAGACTCAACTTAAATCATATGTTGTATATCCCATCTCCTCAATTGTAAACCTAAAATTTTGAAAATGTTTA
>CAYYGS010000285.1:0-3656 GCA_964471335.1 uncultured Jutongia sp. | reverse complement strand
GATCAATTTTCTTTGTTTCATAGGGGGCTGTTGTTCCATCGCTTTTTATTCTGCCGTTTTCCCCACCGCCAATGGCTACTATTTTTTTGGTCATATTAATCTCCATTCCTGTGCTATTGTTCTACACTAAGCTCTATTCCTGCAAAGTAAACTTGCTTCAACTGCATTTAATATAGCATACCTTGAATCAGTTGTACAGAGTTTGTCAATATACCATCAGGCCATATTTTTGGTGTCTATATTCAGGTAATGGAATAGAATGAAGTAAGAAAGTTGTTAGAGGAATCTTACGATGGGAAATAGAATATCTCTTCTCCATTCCGTCTTACACTGCGTCTGACGGTAAGATATACATTTCTCATATTACATCTTATTTGAATTTGGCTATTTTCGGATACTTACAACATTTTTTATTTCCATCATGATAAACAATTTTCTCTGTTAAAATTTTCTTATCTTTTACTATCAAAGTAGTATATGATTTGTAACATCCTTTCTTTGATTTGGTTTCCATATTAATATCTATTGTATTATTTGTCCTTATTAGAATAGTGTATTTTGTCTTTAATTTCTTCTTGATCTGCTGTTTTTTAAGTTTATTCCATATTTCTTTACCTCCTGAATATTTCAAAAATTCATTTTTAGATATCTCCTCTGCGCCATACTCCATATATTTACCTTCTTGCTCATCCCAATAAAATTCATAGGCAACAGTTGCAGCCACCATATTAGTTTTAGTAGAATAATCATAATAACAAGTCTGTTTTTCCGTCCCATATATCTTGTTATCATCTATATCTAATCTTATATTTTTTTTAGAAAAAAGAATTTTTGCTTTTCCATTACATACACCATAAATAGTAGCGACAAATTTATCATTAAGAGTGAATTGCGCTTGACGAAACAAAACATGAACGGAGTCGTGATTTTTAATTAATTCCAGCGTAGAATTATTGACTGCCAAAACATCTTTTTTTAATATTTTCACTTCATCATTTGACACAAACCACAAACTAAATTTTGATTCCATTTCTGTAATCTTTTTTTCTGTGAGAACAAATCCACTCATTTCACCATTCATTTCAAAGTCCTCAATATAACTTTTAGCAACATCTCCTTCTGCAACTTTCATTACTTTATCCACATATATCTTTTCGATTTGCTTATAATTATCGTGGGTAGGAGCAGGCGTATTTTTTGTGTTAGATATATTCATATTTTCTGTGTCAGATATATTATTTTTGCATGACACTAATACTATCATCAACAGAAAAAAAATTACTACAATATATTTTTTCATCTCTTTCAAACTCCTTTTCTATCATTCATAACCCAAAAAGATCTATAATTTTTCATTCTTCTCAGGACGCTTTCGATTTCAGCTCACGTGATAAGCGGGCAGCCCTGTGTAGTCCTACTTTGCAGGAGAAAGCGGATGCCCCACGGTGGTGATCAGTGTATTGGGACCTATCTATTCTCCTTGCTCCTCACGGACTTTTCTTGCCGCCTCATCCCTCAATCGGCACATTTCCTCCCAATGGGGTATTTTTTCAAGCATAGCGGAAAATTCCTTCATTGCCTCCGGGATATCAATTTTTTGCGGGCATATCCTTGCGCATTTGCCGCATCCGATGCATGCCTGCGGACGGCGGTTTTCATCGAGGCTGTCAATCGTCATACCGACATTGAAGCTGGGTGAAAAACGCATCTCATTATAGAGTGAAAGCAGCTTTGGAATATCGAGCCCACTTGCACAATCTGCACAGCAGTAGCGGCAGGCAGTGCATGGCACGGAATTTTTCATTCCCTCTGCAATATTTAACAAGATATCGCTTTCTTCCTCAGAGAGCGGCTTACGCTCTGAGAAAGTATGCACATTGTCTTCCATCTGTGCCATATCTGACATCCCGCTCAGAATCATCTTTACATTAGGCAGCCCCTGCAGCCAGCGGAACGCCCATGAAGCCGTGGATTCCTCCGGGCGAATGGCATGAAGCCTGGCCTCGTCATTCTCGTCCAGTTTCGCAAGCCGTCCGCCGCGCACTGGCTCCATTACCCACACGGCAATGCCGCGTTCGGTCAGCAGGTCATATTTGGCTTTTGCGTCCTGCAGCGTCCAGTCAAGGTAATTGAGCTGAATCTGGCAGAATTCCATGACACTGCCGTATTTGTCAAGGAACGATACCAACGTATCCTGTAAACCGTGGCAGGAAAAACCAAGATGCCTGATGCGTCCCATTTCTTTTTGTTTTACAAAATAATCTACGATTCCCCAGCTCGGATCGGTGTATGTACTGAAGGAATTTTCATAAACATTGTGAAGCAGATAAAAATCAAAATATTCCACATCGCATTTTTTAAGCTGCTCCTCAAAGATTGCAGCCGGGTCATAGCTTTCGGCAATCTGATGCCCCGGATATTTTGTCGCCAGATAAAAGCTCTCACGAGGAAGCTGCTTCAATGCTTTTCCGATGATGACTTCCGATTTCGCATTGTGGTACGGATAGGCAGTGTCATAATAATTAATGCCGTGATCTGCCGCATAACGTACCATTCGGGCGACTTGTTCCTCGTCAACCTCACCGCTTCCGTCAGGAAGAAGCGGCAGCCGCATAGTGCCAAAGCCCAACAGGGAAAGTTTCTTGTCCTTAAATTCGCTGTAGATCATGTTCCACCTCCAAAAATTCTGTAAATCGATTTAAAAATTTTTCACCCCAGTAGAAAAACCAACACCCCATAATACGATACGAATGATACCACAAAGAAAAAGATGTAACGGATAGTATATATAAAACAACTTTCCGATTCCTTTCATTGTTCCGCGTTTTCCGTTATAAAGCCGCAGAAGCGGGATTGTCAGGCAGGTAAATAACTGGATAATTGCGTATACTTTATCAATAAAAACAAAGTATACAATGGCATACATCAGCGTCCACAGCATCATATGCGCCATCTGCTTTTTAAAGTTTCCCCGGTTTGTACCAATAGCTAAGATTGCCATTGTTGCGATACAACTCCAATCGGACGGAAAAGTGATTAAACAGATAACAATAGTAATTAAAATTTTCAGCCAAGGTTTCCATGGTTTCCTGTCATGTATGTACAGTAAGACCAGCCCCCATGCCAGTGACCAGACTACGCCGGTTTGGTTAAATGCTGTTGTCTGAAAGGGAATAAAAGGTATACCAAAACAAAAATTATATGCAAAATGGGATATTGATGCTAATAGAAACAATCTTGTGGCATATTTTTTAATATCATGGGTGTAATGGTATCCCTCTGCAATAAAGAACCACATAATAGGGGCTGTAAGCCTGCCTATCATATGAAACAGCACTACAAACCATTCCGTATTATAGCCAGGAAACAGCGTCCATACCAAATGGTCAAGTGTCATTGCCGCAATCGCGATCAACTTTAGTTGATTCGCATTTAATCCTTTTTCACATTCCGTATCCATTATAATTTATCCTCCTAATCATCGAGAACATTTCCATCAATAGATATGGTTACAATCTGACACGGAATATATTTCCCGCTCTCCTGCAGGGCTTTTTTTGTAGCCATCTCAAGCCCGCCGCAACAGGGAACCACCATCCGCAGGATGGTAACGCTTTTGATATCATTGTTTCTTATTATTTCCGTCAGCTTTTCGC
>CAYYGS010000284.1:0-3668 GCA_964471335.1 uncultured Jutongia sp. | reverse complement strand
GGTACCGGATGCCAACGTAGCGTTTGCCCACGGCCAGATGAGTGAGAGGCAGCTGGAAAATATCATGATGTCCTTTATTCAGGGAGAGATTGATGTGCTTATTGCTACTACAATCATAGAAACCGGACTGGACATCGCAAATGTGAATACGATCATTATAGATAATGCGGATCAGATGGGGCTGTCACAGCTGTATCAGCTCCGGGGACGTGTCGGGCGTTCCAATCGTACGGCATATGCCTTTCTCATGTATAAGCGCGACAAGATGCTGCGCGAGGTGGCCGAGAAGAGGCTGGAAGCAATCCGGGAATTTACGGAGCTGGGTTCTGGTATCAAGGTCGCAATGCGGGATCTGGAGATCCGCGGTGCAGGCAATCTGTTGGGGGCCGCTCAATCAGGCCACATGGAGGCGGTTGGATATGATCTGTATTGTAAAATGCTTAACGATGCCGTCTTGACGATGAAGGGTGAGAAGCCGGAGCAGGAGGATTTTGAGACGACTGTTGATCTGCAGGTGGACGCATTTATTCCGGCTGCGTATATTAAGAGTGAGTACCAGAAATTAGATATGTATAAGCGTATTGCCGGAATAGAGAATGAGGAGGAACGCTCCGATATGGAGGATGAACTGACAGATCGGTTCGGAGATATTCCGGCAGCGGCGGCCAATCTCCTGCGTATCGCCGTGCTCAGGGCAGAGGCACACCGGGCACAGATCATACAGCTGTGTCAGAAGCCGGAGGGAATACGGTTTTATCTGCGCCCGCATGCGAATATTGCGGCGGAGCGTGTGGCTGATATGATTGAGTCTTATGGAGGCAGCCTGAAATACCGTTCTGGTACAGATCCCTTTTTCCTGTATGTGCTTCCGAGGTCTACGGCTGGTGGCTCCCTTTCCGGAGGAAAGAAAACGATTGTCGTGCAAAACCGGGAAAGTGGAAAAGCGTGGAAGGGTGCACCCGCAGAGAGGCTTTTTGAAATTGCGTCGCAGGTGGTAGAATCTGTTAAGGGGTGTCTGGGATAAAAGATGAAAATGGTTTATATCATGGAGGGGAAAGAGATGTCAGATAGAATATGTAATGGGAAGAGTGGATGCAGGATACGTCTGTTGGCGGCTTTATTGGCAGCAACAGTAACGGTGTCAGGGTGCAGCGTTGGAAAGAAAAAAATAACATTGGATACGGGAGATATCTCTGCCAGTTCTGTCGTGATGATGGTAGGAGACCAGCAGGTACGCTACAGCGAGGTACAGGCATATCGCTATTTTCTGAAATGTCAGTACGAGGGGAATTTTGGCAAGAAGCTGTGGGATTATCCACTGAGTGAATCGGAGACGATTGGCGATCAGGCGAAGCAGGAAATTGTGAATATGATCACACAGCTCAAGATCATATCGAATGAGGCAAAGAAGCAGAATGTGACGCTGACGGCAGATGAGAAGGACCAGGCTGTACGCAATGCGCAGGAGCTGCTGGCTTCTGCCACAGAGAAGCAGAAGGAAAAGTTTCTGTTGAACGCACAGGAACTCAGTGAAATTTATCAGGAAAATGCATTGGCCAATAAGATGTTTTATGTGGCGACAAATGATGCGGATACCAATATTACGGACAACGAGGCGAGGCAGGTGTCGATACAGTATATTCAGATTATCACCAAAGGAACGGACCGCAATGGGACAAAAATTGATATGAATATGACAGAGAAGGCTGATGCGCTGAAACGGGCAAAAAGGCTTCGGAAGGAGGCTGTGGCGGCAGAGGATTTCCTGGGGCTGGCCCAGAAGAGCACGGAGGCCGTGCAGGCAGAGATGATGGTAGGACGGGACAGTGAAGAGTTGGAATCTTCAATTCTGCGGGAAGTGCTACAGATGAAGAGCGGTGACCTGAGTCCGGTATTAGACGGGGACGAGGGGTATTATATTGTCTATTGTGTCAATGAACAGGATGAGGATGCGACCTATCAGAAGAAAGAAGAAATCATAGAACAGCGTCAGACAGAAATGTTTACAAGCAAATATGCACAGTGGATGCAGGAGCAGGATGTTGATATCAATCAGCAGTTCTGGAATGATTTTTCTATATGAGAGAAAAATTTGCCGGAAAGATATTTTTCCGTTTACAGTGACCGTAAAATTTGTTATACTGAGACAACAAACGTCACACGATGTTTCTTGGGTGCATAATTGTTAGGGGAGGCGGTGGATATAGTGAAAGCAGAGCATGTGAATCCTTTTATATTATCTGTCTGCAAGGTTGTGAAGGACATGTGCATGATAGATTTACAGATAGGAAAGCCCAGTATGAGAAATACGACATATTCTGAGGATGCATCCATCATTCGGCTTGGTTTAGTCGGACATTTAACGGGCACGGTGGTGTTGAATCTGGAGCATTCTACCGCATTGGGAATTGTTTCCAAAATGATGATGATGCCGGTGACATCCATTGATGAAATCGGCCAGAGTGCAATCTCGGAGCTGGGAAATATGGTGGCAGGGAATGCGGCAACAGTCTTTGCCAATAATAATATTATAATTGATATCACTACGCCCAGCTATTGTCTGGGAGGAGAGTATGAGGAGTCAGGGGATCAGATGTTCAGCATTCCCTTTACATCTGAAGCAGGGGATATCTCTGTAGATATAGTAATTGAAGAGTAGATTTCATTTTTTCATTTCATGAGAGAAAAGGGCAAAACAGGGGTTTTGTCCTTTTCGATTGGAAATCTGCCTAGTACAACGAATATGTCAGTTATTTAGTATTCGTTGTACTAGGTACAAGGAGGACTGGCTATGGCTTCATTCAGACGATATCGGAAGGATTCTCCGGTATCCTATGCGCTGGGAATGACGCTTGTATTTGAATTGTTGCATTTTCGGGCAGAATATGTCAATAAGGTATATGTGCATTCTGACAGAAAAGAAGGAGAGAGTTATGATAAGCTGCGGGAGCTGTGCAGGGAGAAGGGGATAGAGATCTGTCAGACGGACAAGATATTTCATGTCATGTCGCAGAAGGAGAATTGTTACGTCATCGGAGAGTTTCGCAAGTTTTCCGGGAAATTAGAACGATCCCGCCCGCATATCGTGCTGGTGAATCCCTCAAATGCCGGGAATATGGGAACGATCATGCGCAGCGCACTGGGCTTTGGGATCAATCAGATGGCGGTCATCCGGCCTGCGGTGGATGCTTTTGATCCCAAAACGGTCAGAGCCTCCATGGGAGCCGTTTTCTCTACGGAGTTTCAATATTTTGACAGTTTCGAGGAATATCGGCAGATTTTTGGACAGAGGGAATTATATCCCTTTATGCTTCAGGCGGAGAAGAAACTGCATGATGTCAGGCCGCAGGGCGTCTTTTCGCTGATTTTTGGCAATGAGGCGACCGGTCTTCCACCGGAATTTTTGGAGGTTGGAACGTCAGTCATCATACCGCACACGGAGCAAATCGACAGCCTGAACCTGCCGATTGCGGCGAGCATTGCCATGTACGAGGCGACGAAACAGAATTTTTAAGAAAGAAGGGTATAGAAATGGCAAAAATTGATATTATTTCAGGATTTTTGGGAGCTGGTAAGACGACATTGATTAAGAAACTGATTGCGGAGGCATTTCCGGGAGAGAAGCTGGTGCTGATCGAGAATGAATTCGGGGAGATCGGAATTGATGG
>CAYYGS010000283.1:0-3675 GCA_964471335.1 uncultured Jutongia sp. | reverse complement strand
ATAAATTAATGAAATAGAAGATATATTTCCTATATTTTCACAGATAGGACTACGGTGGTAGAAGGTGTGAAAATGGACGGATAATCCGGCATATTTTGGCATTTTGACGAAAAAATCCCTTAATTTCTATGAAATAAACACAAATTAACGAATAATTTTCTATTGACAAATGAATGTTATGTACCTATAATTGTTAAATAGATGTAACAATTACGTAATATTTAGGAGAAACACAAAAGGTGTTGTAATCGGTTTACAGCTACCAGGAATTTTGTGGAAAGGATTTTGGGATATGATTAAGAAGATGTTTCATAAGAAGACGGCTTATTTAGGATTGACAGCTACATTGATTGCAGGCTTCACGGTGACATTTGTGGCTCCTACCGCTGCTACTATTTGCAAGGAGCTGAATCTGGCGGGGATCTCCCTGTCATTAGATAAATTTACATCTGAGAATGAGAATTCCATTATTAACTCGTCGGTGTCTGAGTATTCTGTTGCGACAGACAGCAGCGTTTCTACAACGGGATCGGCTGTGGATACTACAGAGGCTCCTGCCGATACGGAAGAGCCGGATAAGAAGTCTGACGATAAGACGACAAAGAACGACTCTGAGCCGAAGCGTGTGGACAGAGGACTTCGAACCGATATGGATGTGAAGGCAATTTCGACGGCCAGTGATTATGTGCGTGTCCGTAAGAAGCCGAATACTCATAGTAAGATCATGGGTAAGCTTTACAGAGGTCATTCCGCTGACATTTTGAAGAAGAAGGGCGGCTGGGTGAAAATCCGTTCCGGTAATGTCGTAGGATATATTAAGAAGAGCTACCTTGCAATCGGTAAGGATGCCAAGAAAATGATCGGCAAGTATGGCCAGAAGTACATATGGGTAAAGGAAGGCGTTGTCACGATGAATGTTCGTATGAAGCCGAGCATGAAATCAAAGATTCTGACGCAGATTCCGGAGGAAGAGAATTACGATGTACTGAAAGAGACAAAAGGATGGTATAAGATTGAGATTGACGGCGATACGAAGGGATATGTGAAGAAGGAATATGTGAGCCTTCATGTACGTTTCAAACATGCTATCTCAATTAAGGAAGAGAAGGCAGAAATCGCGAGAAAGAAAAGGGCACAGCGTGCAGAGCAGGAGCGTTTACAGGCGCTTGCAAGGTCGCGGGCAGCGGGCAGCAGTACAAGTTCGAGCAGTTCAAGTTACAGCTCCAGCGGCTCCAGCAGTTCAAGTTCGAGCAGCAGCTCAAGTTCAAGTTCCAGCAGTAGTTCGAGCAGCAGCAGTTCCAGCAGTAGCAGTTCAAGTTCCAGCAGCTCAAGCTCCAGCAGTTCAGGAAGTCATACACAGGCAAGCGGTTCTACTGGTTCAGATATCGCAAATTATGCATGTAACTTCGTAGGAGGCCCTTACAAATGGGGTGGGACAAGCCTGACAAACGGTGCAGACTGCTCCGGATTTACTATGAGTGTTTATGCGGATTATGGTTACAGCCTGCCGCATTCCTCCTCCGCACAGGCAAGCTGCGGCAGGAGCGTAAGCTTATCAGCAGTGCAGCCGGGAGACCTGATCTTCTATAAGCACGGTGGAAGCATTGGTCATGTGGCAATCTACATCGGCGGCGGAAGAGTGGTACATGCACAGTCAAAAAATACGGGAATTACGACATCCAATATGTACTATAACCAGCCGGCATGTGCACGCCGCATCGTGTAAAGATCTTATAACAGGAAATAAGCAGACAGAGTTGTCAATTACCTGATAAACAAAAAGTAAAAGTGTAAAAGCCCTTCGGAGGTGATTCCGAAGGGCTTTTGTGTTAGCTGTCATTTATATATGTTTTGCCATGATACTCATGATCCTTTGATATGATTCGTAGATCAGAAATCATAAAAGCTTTTCCCAAAGCTTTCCTTTGTTTTCTTACGGTTCCTGCGGAGCTTTCGTGCACTCATATTACTGCTTGTCTCCCGTGCCTTGCGGGCAGGTGATCGATTGCTGCTTGTGTAATCAATGCCATGGCGTTTCCGGCCCCGCCGCTTGCCAAAACTTGGTGCCTTTCTGTTACCCAGCGACATGCCGCCGCGTGATGCGCGTCGTTTGCCTCGTCCGTGTTTCCTGCGGCTGCGGCTGGAAAAGCGGTATCGGAGGATGAAAAGTATGACGAGCAGGAGAAAGAGTCCTGCGACAATCAGTAAAATGCTTCGCTCCCGGAAAAAGGAGACCATATTGAAGAAGCTGTATTTGATGCCGGAGAATTTCTGCAGCAGAAAACGGTGCTTCTGGTTATCACTGTGAATCTGCTGAATCTCGCTATTGACCATTTCGCGTGATGCTTCGTCCAGATGGCTGTTTATTTCCGTCGTGTCGTAAATGATATCGGAATAGCCAACTGTGCGGCCGCCATAGGTATATGTGACGGTGCCGATAATATTTTCTCCTGCGGTCAGTTTGACGTTCTTGTTGTAGGAAACCTTTTGTTTTGCTTTGGAAATGTCAACGCCGTCAGGGAGTACAACCGTAGATTCACCGGACAGGCGCAATGGGGATTCCTTTGCGTTAAAGTAGCTGTCAAAAGTATTGAAAAGGTGTTCATTGATCTCGCCGCTTGCCGCATCAATATTATATTTTTTGTACTTCTCAAATGCAAAATCAAGAATGCGTGTAGTGTCTGTGTATTCGTTGGGTTCTCCCTGTTTGGGGTCACGCGCTTTCATAATAACGGCAACAAGCTGCATGCCGTCTTTTTCCGCATAGGTGACAAGTGTAGAAAGTGCCAGAGAGGTAAATCCTGTCTTGCCGCCGACACAATACTGATATTGATATTTGGGGTAATTATATCCGTTCAGCATCTGATGATGGTTCAACAGCTGGCCGCCCAGAATCTCCTTGGCCTTGCGCTTGTTGGTGGCACTCATAGCATAGGTCTTCGTGCCGGTAATCTTTTGAAAGGTGGGATTTTTCCATGCTGCACGGGCAATACATGCCATGTCATATGCCGAAGTGTAATGCTTGTCATCATGCAGCCCGTTAGGATTCATGAAATGCGTGTCCTTCAATCCAAGGCTTGCCACTCTGTCGTTCATCAATCCCACAAAATCCTCTACGGTGCCGGATACATGGTCTGCCGCCGCGACGCACATTTCGTTGGCAGATTGGAGCATGATCCCGTATAGGAGCTGCTCGATGGAGAATGTTTCGCCTGGTTCACTGTAGCAGGAGGAACTTCCGTATTCCAATCGCGCCTCCTCTGCTGTAAAGGTCACGGTTTCACTGAGAGAACAATTTTCCAGTGTCAGCATGGCCGTCATGATTTTGGTAATGCTGGCGGGGAAATGTCTTGCGTGAATATTCTTGGAGTACAGAACCGAGCCGGTTGACAATTCCATGACGATGGCCGAGGAGCAGCTCAGACTTTTGGGAGCGGGACCCTTTGGCCAGGTAACAGATGCCTGTGATGTGCCGGTGCAAAGACTGCTGGCACAGAGGATGCCAGCGGTAAATACGGCAAATAATCTTTTTATTTTCATGTCAATCTCCATTCTAAGCAATAATAATCATTAGTATAATGTAAGATGCATTATACCTGGTTTTCTATAGTATAGTAGGAAATGGTGGAAAAGTAAAGAAAGTTATTGAATAATGAACAAATTAATATTATAATA
>CAYYGS010000282.1:1913-3678 GCA_964471335.1 uncultured Jutongia sp. | reverse complement strand
GGACAATGCGCTTCAGGATATTTTAATCCGTTTTAAGAGAATGCAGGGATATGAAGCGTTGTGGGTTCCGGGAACTGACCATGCTTCCATTGCGACTGAGGCGAGAGTCGTTGAGAAGCTGAAGGCCGAAGGGATTTCAAAAGAGGATATCGGCAGGGAGAAATTTCTTGAGCATGTCTGGGACTGGAAGAAGCAGTACGGAGGACGTATTGTTGAGCAGTTAAAGAAGATTGGTTCCTCCTGTGACTGGGACAGAGAACGGTTTACTATGGATGAGGGCTGCAGCAGGGCGGTTAAGGAGGTTTTTGTCAAATTATACAATAAAGACCTGATCTACCGTGGCGAGAGGATTATCAACTGGTGTCCTCACTGTCTGACCTCTATCTCTGATGCAGAGGTTGAATATGAAGATCAGGCAGGTTCTTTCTGGCATCTGCGTTATAAGACTGTGGATGGAACAGGATATATTGATTTGGCAACTACACGTCCTGAGACACTGCTTGGTGATACGGCGGTAGCGGTTAATCCTAAAGATGACCGTTATAAGGATATGGTAGGCAAGATGCTAGACCTTCCGCTTGTTCACCGCCAGATTCCGATTGTTGCCGATGATTATGTTGATATGGAATTTGGTACCGGTGTAGTTAAGATAACGCCTGCACATGATCCGAATGATTTTGAGGTAGGGCTTCGCCATAACCTGGAGATTGTCAATGTACTCACTGAGGATGCAAAGATTGTGGAAGATTATCCGAAATATGCAGGCATGGACCGTTATGAGGCGCGCAAGGCAATCGTTGCAGATTTGGAAGCAGAGGGGGCATTGTTAAAAGTAGAGCCTCATAACCACAATGTAGGAACATGTTACCGCTGCGGGACGACAGTAGAGCCACGCGTTTCTAAACAGTGGTTTGTCAAGATGGAGGATTTGGCAAAGCCGGCAATTGAGGCAGTTAGAAAAGGGGAAACTAAGTTTGTCCCTGCTCATTTCGATAAGACATACTATCATTGGTTAGAGGGCATTCGTGATTGGTGTATTTCCAGACAGCTTTGGTGGGGGCATCAGATTCCGGCATTTTACTGTGATGACTGTGGCGAGATTGTGGTAACAAAGGATGCAAGTGCTGTCTGCCCAAAATGTGGAAAGCCAATGCGCCAGGATCCGGATACGCTGGATACATGGTTCTCTTCCGCACTTTGGCCATTTTCTACTCTTGGCTGGCCGGAGAAGACAGAGGAAATGGAGTATTTTTATCCGACCAGCACACTGGTAACAGGATATGATATCATTCTCTTCTGGGTAATCCGCATGATGTTCTCCGGACTGGAGCACACTGGTAAAGCACCGTTTAACACTGTCCTGATTCATGGACTGGTTCGCGATTCCCAGGGGCGCAAGATGAGTAAGTCTCTTGGAAACGGTATTGATCCATTGGAGGTTATTGATAAATATGGTGCGGATGCACTGCGTTTCACGCTTGTTACCGGAAATGCGCCGGGAAATGATATGCGTTTCTACTGGGAGCGTGTGGAGGCAAGCCGTAACTTTGCGAACAAGGTTTGGAATGCATCTCGTTTTATTATGATGCATCTGGGGGATGCGGCGATTACGGTGCCTGCAAAGGAGGATTTGGAAGTAATCGATGAATGGATTTTGTCAGCAGTGAATACTCTGGCAAAAGAAGTTACGGAAAATATGGAGAAGTATGAGTTAGGAATTGCTGTTCAGAAAGTATATGATTTTATCTGGACGGAATTTTGCGAC
>CAYYGS010000282.1:0-1903 GCA_964471335.1 uncultured Jutongia sp. | reverse complement strand
TGGTAAAGCCGAGACTCTTTAAAAAGGAAGAAAATCCAAAATCTGCAAATGCGGCATTTTGGACATTAAAGACGGTGCTGATTGATTCACTTAAGCTTCTTCATCCATATATGCCGTTTATCACAGAAGAAATATTCTGTACTCTGCAGTCAGAGGAGGAATCCATTATGATTTCCCAATGGCCGGAGTATAAGGAGGAGCGGAACAATACTGAGGCAGAGCAGAAGGCAGAGCTGATGAAGAACCTGATTCGCGGAATCCGTAATTCCCGCGCTGAGATGAATGTAGCTCCTTCCCGCAAGGCAAAGGTATATCTTGTGGCAGATGACGAAAAGACCTGTTCTGCACTTACGGATTTGGTGGATTCTTACCAGCATATGATATCAGCATCAGAGGTAAACGTGCAGATGGACAAGACAGGCATTGAGGAAAACGCAGTATCTGTTGTTATTGATAAGGCGACGATTTATATGCCGCTGGCAGATCTCATTGATTTTGCAAAGGAAAAGGAGCGCCTGACGAAGGAAAAGAAGCGTCTTGAAGGTGAGCTGAAGCGTGTCAATGGAATGCTTGGCAATGAAAAGTTCATGAGCAAAGCACCGGAAGCAAAGATTGCTGAGGAAAGGGAAAAACTTGCCAAGTATGAGAGTATGATGGCAAAGGTTGAGGAAGAGCTGGCTGCCTTGAACAAGTAGCTTTCTTCTATAAAAAATAAAATCGAGTAGAGGAACTTATCTTCCCCTACTTGCTGCGCAGGGCGCATGTTGCGTCAGCAACTAATATCCTTATGCGCCCCTGTGCATATAAAAATCCCGAAAGAGCATCAATTCTTTCGGGATTACTATTTTACTGCTTTGACTTAAATCATAACTTTTACAAGCATTCTGCTGTCAGGCAGATAAAGCTGTGAAATCTTGGCATCTTCAGAACCATAATTTCCTTTTGCAAAGGTTTTGCATACAGTATCATATGTATCCTGAGTACACTTAATTGACAGAAGATATGCAATTTGGATAAATTGCGATGGCGCAAGGCAGAATCCCCACCCTGCTGTATCGTGCGCATTGATTATATCTGTAGTAAGCGGATAAGTTGTATCTGTCTTTGTGTTGTGGATTGTTAAATCAACAGTTTTTGCCTCATCATTTGTCGTAAAGTGAAGCTCGCATAATTCATCGACACTATCTCTGAAATGAAGACGCTCCTCAATAAATGAAGAGTCCAGAGGCTCGATAGAAAGATAAGAGCTTAAAGAAAGATTATCCTTATCGGTTCGTATCAAATGAATTAATTTATCAATGCTGTTCTGGTTCATGACATCACTGTCAATTTTTGTCTTGGTAAGAAACTTGACAAGAGTATCAATTTCCTGTTGGGTTAAAAGCGAAAAACTTGTATTTTTATCCTGAGTCATCCTATACCTCCTTATTGTGGGAACTATAAACTGTGCAAGCTCAATTTCAGCAGTTCTTAATATCCCATATTTTTAATTTTTTTCCTCATGGTTTTATTTCAGCATTCACCTATCTATAGTATACAGTGTTTTCGTCTTACTTTCAAGTATGAGTATACATACTTGGGGAATTTTTCTGCTGATTTTTGATAATACTTTTGATAATGCGATTATTCAAAATAGTGAAAGGCGGGATATAATGATGAAAAAGAAAAAAATAGAGGTTAAAGCGCCGGAGGATATTGAAAAAGTAGAGGAAGCAGACCGCGCCAAATGGGAAATTGCTTTGGAGCTTGGACTTTTTGACAAGGTGGTGGAAAGCGGCTGGAAATCCCTGACTTCAAGGGAGAGCGGCAGAATTGGGGGGATTCTTTCCTCCAGAAAGCTGAAAAAAAGCTAGTACATCGTTCAATTAATTTTTCATAGTTTGGCGCAGAATATTTTCTTGAG
>CAYYGS010000281.1:0-3700 GCA_964471335.1 uncultured Jutongia sp. | reverse complement strand
TATTCCGGGTGTTGAGCCGGGAACAGTATATAAATATCAGGTGCTGACAAGAACGGGGGATATCCTGCTGAAATCAGATCCTTATGCAAATGAAGCGGAACTGCGTCCGGATAATGCATCTGTTGTGGTGGATATTACGAACTATGCATGGAAGGATAAGAAGTGGATGAATGCCCGCCGCAAGGAGACGCGGGAGAGCCGTTGCCGGCAGGCGATGGCGATCTATGAGGTGCATCCGGGATCCTGGCGCAAGAAGGATGACGGCACGGAAGATGGATTTTACAATTACAGAGAATTGGCGGAGGAGCTTGCCGCTTATGTGAAGGAGATGGGATATACCCATGTGGAGCTGATGGGCATTGCAGAGCATCCGTTTGACGGATCCTGGGGATATCAGGTGACGGGCTACTATGCTCCGACGAGACGATATGGCAGCCCGGAGGATTTCATGTATTTTGTGGATTACATGCATGAGCAGGGAATCGGTGTGATTCTTGACTGGGTTCCGGCGCATTTTCCAAGGGATGCCTATGGACTGGCAAGGTTTGATGGGCAGGCGTTGTATGAGCATCCTGATAAGAGACGCGGGGAGCATCCGCACTGGGGGACGTTGATTTTCGATTATACGAAACAGGAGGTTGTTAATTTCCTGTTGGCAAATGGTCTGTTCTGGTTAAATAAATTCCATGTGGACGGTCTGCGTGTAGATGCCGTGGCATCTATGCTGTATCTGGATTATGGAAAGAATGACGGCGAATGGATGGCGAATGAGGATGGCGGCAATGAGAATTATGATGCGATTAATCTGTTCCGCCATATGAATGCCGTGTTTGAGCAGGAGGAGCCGGGTTGTATGATTATTGCGGAGGAGTCTACGGCATGGTCCGGGGTGACGTCAGAGCCGGATCTCTCTTCTAAGACATCGGGACTTGGATTCCTCTTTAAGTGGAACATGGGCTGGATGAATGACTTCCTGGAATATATGCATATGGATCCGCTGTTCCGTGGTCCGAATCACGGCAGATTGACATTTAGCATGCAGTATGCCTATAGTGAAAATTTTATTCAGGTACTCTCGCATGACGAAGTTGTTCACGGCAAAGGTTCCATGATTAATAAGATGCCGGGCGAGCTTGATGCAAAATTTGCCAACCTGCGCACCGCATACGGATTCATGTATGGCCATCCGGGTAAGAAACTTCTTTTCATGGGACAGGAATTTGCGCAATTCCGGGAGTGGAGTGAGAAGCGCAGTCTTGACTGGGAACTTCTGCAGGAAGAGCCGAACCGTCAGATGCAGGATTATGTCAAGGCATTAAACGAGTTGTATCATAAATACGATGCAATGTATATCAATGACTGTGAACCGATTGGTTTTGAGTGGATGAGCTGTGAAAATGCAGATATGAGCGTAGTAAGCTTTGTGCGCCGTGGTTCCACAGCGAAAAACCAGTTGCTCTTCCTGTGCAATTTCACGCCGGTAGAGAGGCCGAAAATGCGGTTTGGTGTTCCGTGTGAAGGAACCTATACGAGAATATTGTCTTCGGATGAGGAACGCTTCGGAGGATCAGGTATCAAGAATAAAAAGACAGTCAAAGCGAAGAAGGTAAGCTTTGATGGCAGAGATTATTCTATCGAAATGAATCTGCCGCCGCTGTCAGTTACCGTTTACAAATATGATTTTAAGGAATAAAAAGTGAATTAAAAAAAGAATCCCCCTTAGAATTCAATGTTTTCAACATCTGATTTTCTAAGGGGGATTTTTTTCTTTTTCTTAATCATATGGTTTGTTGCCGGAGAAGACGCTGCCTTTTATGTCAGATAATCTCCGGAGACGTAACCGGTCAGAAGTTTTCCTTTCTTATGACAGTACACGATCTTGTACCATGTCGTGCCTGTTACCTTTTTTTTGCCCATCAGCGGCAACGGCGTTCCCTTGGGAATGCTTGTGAGAAGCTTGCCATTTGTGCCCGCTGTGCGGCGCATATTTAATGTAGCCGTTGTATTTTTCTGTGTATAATAACGCAGAGAAGTATTTGTCGGCAGATAACCGTCGTATGTTCTTGTTTTGGTGTAATACCGCACGTGAAGATATTTTTTTCCGTTCTTCATATGCGTAATGCCGGCTGCTTCCAGAGGGAAGCCGGAGCGCAAGGTCAGGAGTACGGCTTTCTTACCTGGTTTTGTTGTCAGCTTTGTGGTTTTGCGCGTGATGCCTACCTGACGTGCAGGCATGGTGGCAGCGGTCAGGTTTGTGTAGTCTGAATAGATCGTTTTATCTGTCAGTTTTATGAAAGCACGTATTTTGTAATAGTATTCGTGCTTTTTGGAAAGCTTTGTGTTCTCCCAGGAGGTTTCCTCGCCATCATTTATGGTCTTGATTTTCTTGAAGGAACCGTTGTATGTATCCTTGCGTGAAATCTCGTAGCCGGATGCCCCCTTCACTTCATTCCAGGACAGGAGAATACTTTTCGAATAATAGTCTGCCGTAAAGTTATTTACATCATTTACCTCGTCCGGCTCCTCTGTGGGTTCCGGGGTGGGAGAGGCGGTTACTGCTGCGGCGGTAGAACCATGCGTAAATACCGGATTATCAATTGTACCGATCGTATACCAGAAGTTCATATCAATGCTTCCGCTCATGCCATTGACAGAACCCTTGCTGGAGTATTGCCAGAAGGAATACGGGTTGTTGTATTCGGCTGTATTATTGTAGCGTGCCAGCCAGATCTCGTATTTTGTGCCAAGAGTAGCTCCGTCCAGATGATTTGTCAGATCATTTTTGTTCGCATAAACCATCGGTGTGTAGCCGTAGGTGGAGATGATATCACAGAATACGGTACAGACCATTGTATTGGTGGCCTTGGATGTGCCGGAGGTGTAACGCGGATCATTCTCTTTGTTGCCGAGATACTCCCAATCGATGGCTACCGGCATCGTGATCTGATAGGGGGCAATTGCGTTGGCAACATACTGCGCTTCTGCCATTGCCTCGTCTGCATTGACAGCCAGAGAGAAAAAGTACACACCGACCTTGATGCCGGCGGCGATAGCGCCCTGCATATTGGCGGCAAACATGGTATCTGTGGCGAGTGCACCACTGGAATAGCCGCGGTAACCCATTCGGATGATGGCATAGTCGATGCCGTCTGCTTTCGCTTTGTTCCAGTCGATTGTTTTCTGATAATAGGAAACATCGACACCATTGTAGACATTCATGCCATCAAATGCATCGGCATGATTATATGTCGTACCTGTATAGGGGCTGGTAGCGGAAACTCCCGTTTTTCCTGCATGGGAAGAGGGCTCCAGAACTATGATTCCTGAAGATTCTTTGGCGGTATCAGATGTTTCCTGTGATGCCTGGCCGCTCAGCCGGAAATAGCCGGGGTCGTCCTTTGCCAGTTCCTCCTCCGTGGGCTGGCTGCCGACTGTTTCCTGCGGCAGAGGTTCGACAGCGTTGTCATCTGATATCCGCGATGGGCTGCTATTCTGTGTATTGTTTTGTGCCGATGCCTGTGCCGTGCCGGTGCCGTCTGCCATCTGCAGCGGTGTGCCGGCTGTCAGGGATGACAGAAGCACAGAGGCGGCCAGAATTATACTGTATACTCGTCTTTTTCTCAATGTGAGTACCTCCCTCCATAATATGTAACCTATTCCGATTCGCCGGCATTTCTTTTGGTAATTGCCGAGAATCCGA
>CAYYGS010000280.1:0-3701 GCA_964471335.1 uncultured Jutongia sp. | reverse complement strand
GCTTGCTTGCAAACACACATATTTGTGTCGGTTTTGCCCCGAAGGGGCTTTTGACACCGGCATCATAATCATTAGATGAATTTACGACTGCGTTATATTAATCAAAACAGATCCATGTTCCTTTCGGGTCATGAGTCAATAGCCACTCCATGCCAGCCATGCCCATAGCAAAGCAGACCAGAAGCAGGATAATGAGGATTGCAGCAAAATCATATTGAAAATGTTGATCCGGCCATTTCAGGGAGCTGACAAGAATCTCACATCCCAGCAGGATAAAGATGAGAGGCCAGCAGTGAAAGATCAACAGGTAGCTGATGATTTTGGGTACAAAGAGATGCACCAGGAACAGGATGCCCATAATGACAAGACAGATCCCAAGGGTGAAGGTGCCGACGCGGCGTTTTGCAGGCTCCATTACATATCACCTCCGTTATGATCCGGTAGTCCCGGTGTTTCTATTGCCGCCTTCTTACCACGGATGAGATATACACCCAGTGCAATGATCACGATGCCGACAGCACACTGCGGGATATCGCGGAAAATGATCTGGTAGGCAGTATACGACAGCTCAAAGCCCAGGATTTCAAATATATCCAGAATATTATCAAAAAGCAGATGGCATCCCAGCAGGATAATCAGGATCGCAAATATATTGCGGTATTTTGCAAAGGGAACGCCCCGGAAATCCTCAAAATCCTGAAACCAGAGAAAGTGATCTTCCCGGCGGTTGAGTTCCTCCTCCGTCAGAGAATTGATATTGAGGGCGTCAAAGAATGCATAAAACCATACAACAGGGGCTGCAAATTGCAGGATGTCAAGATTCAGCCAGGAGCTTTCAATCAGTGCGATTAGCAGGAAAAAGAGTGACATCAGGCTGACGCCCCGTTTAAAAAAACCAAGATACATGTGTCCTGCACCGGGCAGGCAGGAAAAGATAAAGGTGAGAAATTCGTTTTTTCTTCGTTTCATAAGTTACCTCCATTCATTTTACTTCCAATAGTTTTTAATGTGTTGCCACATTCGTTGTCCCTGCTCGGAGAGAGTTTCCTGAAGTCCGGGTTGTTTCGGGCGATGTTTTTTCTCGGAGCGGGTTTGCATTTTTTGTTCATATTGTTCCTGCGCCTTCTCGTGCTCTGCATTACGTTCCTGCTGTCTATCAAGATATTCCTGATAGAAAGGGGTGTTTTGGGCAGAATCGTCTCCGGCCGGAGATGTATCAGTATACGTATTGTCTGAGCCGGGGAGGAAAGAAGGGGCCTTGAGCAATGGGCCTCCGATCAGCAGAAAGAGAGCCATCGCCATAGAAAGTACGACTTTGGTGGCGTAATAGTAAAATTCTCTCTGCTGCCTGCGGTGCGGTCCCTTCCGGCTGTCTGCCGCTGCCAGAATCTTGCGGGACAGATCAGGATGGGGCATGAGTAGTTCACTCTCCGGCAGAGCGGAGGCGAACCGTCCGGCACAATAATCACATTGTGCGATATGTTCCAGGAGTTTTTGTTCCTGGGAGTTTGTCAGTTGATTCTGAAAATAGCTGGCAAGTACATCGTCTGACAGATGTCTTTTTTGTTGTATTTCCATTGGCTATCTCTCCTTTCCGGCAGATGTGGGAGGATATCTGCCTGTAACTATGTTCGGCGCTCTTCCGGAATAAATGCGCTGGAGCATTTTTCGGGAGCGGGCGATCTGTGTTTGAACCGTTTTAAGCTTACGGCCGATCAGATCAGCGATCTCTGGCGCTGTCATATTCCGGCAGAAGTATGCCTCTGCCACGGTATTATATGGCGGCTTCAAATGGAGACAAGCCTGTCGCAGCTCATCGTGTATCATGTCATCCAGCACCTGATTTTCCGGCGGCGGAATAGCGGAGGTGTTGATGTCCAGGATGGAATTCTCGGAGGGAATTTCCCTGCGTTTGGCCGATCGCATGTAATCCAGCGCCTTGTTGGTCGCGATCCGGCACAGATAGGCTTTTTCGTTTTGACCATCAAAGGTGGGCAGCGCTTCATAATACGAGAGGAAGGTTTCCTGTGTCAAATCCTGTGAATCGAAATAATTACCTGTCATGCGGTAGCACAGGGAAAAGACAAGGGACTGGTATTGTGCCAGTGCATCGGAAAGCTTCTGTTTGGCCTGTATTTGGTCGTCGGACACATCATCACCTCCTTCTTATCGTAGAATTTTTGGCATGGTACGTTCATGTCTTATATCATTCTTTTCCTCGTTCTTGTTCTATCATATATAACGGGCCACAAAAAGAAAAGTCTTCAACTTTTTTTACAATTTTAAGAATTCCTTAAGACAAAGTGCAAAATTCTGTGATATGCTAAATACATTATAAGATGCTGGGGTCAAAAGGGTGCTTTGCACCAACCGAACACAATATGTGGTGTTGCAAGCTTGCTTGCAAACACACATATTTGTGTCGGTTTTGCCCCGAAGGGGCTTTTGACCCCAGCATCAATATAAGTCATAAGGGAAAGGAGGGGCATCGGATGTGGAGCAGAAAAAATGCGTGATTGATGTAAAGGATCTGTATAAGATTTATCCGATTGGCAAGAATCGTGTGCGTGCGCTGGACGGTGTGAGCCTGAAGGTATATGAGGGGGAATTTTGTGCGATTGTGGGAGCTTCCGGATCGGGGAAATCAACGCTGCTTAATATGCTGGCTGGTCTGGAAAAGCCTACAAAGGGGGAAATTACCGTAGCAGGGGAGAGGATTGACCGTTATAACGAGAACCGTCTGGTGCGTTTTCGAAGAGAAAAGGTAGGTTTCATTTTTCAGTCGTTTAATCTGATCCAGACGATGAATGCTGTAGAAAATGTAGCCATGCCACTGATGTTTCGGGGAATTCCGAAGAAGACGCGTCTCAGGCGTGCCGAGAAGATGATTGAACTGGTAGGGCTGAAGCCTTATCGCAGGCATAAGCCAAACCAGATGTCAGGAGGGCAGCAGCAGCGTGTCGGTATGGCACGGGCGCTGGTGTTAAATCCCAGCATTGTTTTTGCTGATGAACCGACAGGGAATCTGGATTCCCATACATCAGAGGAGATGATGGCGCTGATGCGCAAGGTACTCAGCGAGCGGAATAAGACTCTGGTGATGGTGACGCATGACAATGATCTGGCGGCTCTGGCTGATCGTCAGATTCGTATAAAGGATGGAAAAATTGTTTAGAACGCGCGGGTTTCAGCGAGGCTGAGCCAGGAAAAATGTAAAAAGCGGAATGGAGGATTATGATGAGAAATTGGAGAAAGCTTGCTGCAGCTTTGAGTCTGGCCCTTTCTCTGGGGATAGTGGCACAGGGCGGTTGGCAGAATGTACGGGCAGAGGAAGTGACAGGAACTTCTTCAGCGGAGACAGGCGGAGGCGGTGCAGCGCTTCCCGCAGCAGCATACAACGGTGAAGAGGCGGCAGGAGCCAGCGGTGATATGATTGCAGGAAACACCTCGGATGTGAGTGTGTCCGGAGTAAGTGTTTCCGGGGGAAAGGCTGGGGGAACAGTCAAGATTTCATTTACAGTGACCGGAAATCGAAATAACAAAAAGCATTACGAGGTGGATTCGATTGCGAGAGTTTATCCGGTGTTAAATGACAGCTTCCCGTTTAGTATGGACGATGAAGCTTACCGCGTGACGAATGGGAGCTTGGATATATGGAGGAGTACGAGGACACCCATGAGTTTGAAGAGTGTACCATCTTC
>CAYYGS010000279.1:0-3702 GCA_964471335.1 uncultured Jutongia sp. | reverse complement strand
TATAAAAAAGGCAAAACCGGCGTTTTGCCTTACAAGAAATCCTTCGGATTTCTTGGTTGCATACCACTACGCTGCGAGCAGTTTTCTATTAGATAAAAAAGGTTTGAAGTTTCTCTAACGTATGAAAAAACCATACGAATTTAAAATTGTATAAGGGAGGAGGGGAGGAGAGAATGCAGAAAATCACAAGAGAGGCGATTCGCAGGCTTGCCTCCTCTGAGACGGTGTATTACAGGGGGATGCGTTATTATGCGGCGCATGCCGTGTCGAATGTGACCTGGAATGGGAACAGCCATCAATATCGCAGCATTGTGCATGGTGGGAATCAGTATGTCGTTACGATTGCACAGACAGAGGATGCGGAAATTATATATACCTGCAATTGTCCGTCACATGTTAAGATGAACGGGGCATGTAAGCACGTTGTGGCGACGCTGCTTTTTATATCCGATTACCAGCAGCGCGAGACGGCGAGGGAACATCTGGAATCGGAGGACAAGACGGCATACCAGATTATCGAATATTTCAGGAAGAGAGAATACCGCAGGCTGACTCCGACCTATTATCATCTGGAACTAAGCCTTTCGGTTCCACAGATTCTGAGCGGTCAGGATACGAAGGCATTTCTGGGGCTTTATGCCGGAGATGAGAGGATGTACCGCGTTGTGAATCTTAAACATTTTATTGAGGATTATTATCAGGAGCGGGAGATTCATCTCGGAAAGTATTTCCACTATGTAGCAGGAGAGTGTGCGTTTGATGAGGCGTCTGCTGCGGTGATGTCCTATTTGACAGAGATTTTTGAGATTCAGGAGACTCTGGGTACATCCTATTATTCCAAATTGTTTCAACGGCATGATATTATGCTTTCTAAAAATATGCTTGTCAAGCTTTTGCATCTGGCGGCGGGACTGGAATGTCATCTGCAGCTTTTTGGACGTGATATGGGAACCGTCGCGCTGGTCGAGGGGAATCCTGATGTAACGATGGAGATTGAGATGGAGGGGGACGTCCTGCAGCTTAGAGGAAGTGGTGAACGGAAAATGCTTTCTCTGGCCGAGGATGGATCTGTTCTTTTTTATGATGGTGTTCTTTATCTGCCGGGCAGAGATTATATTTGCAATTTACTTCCATTTTATTCGAGTGTATTTGCCTCCCGGGAGGGAAGGGTTGATTTTCGCGGAGACAATAAGAAGCGTTTTGTCGAGAAAGTGCTTCCTGTCATTAATAAGTCGATGGGGGTAACCGTTCCCGAGCAGCTGCGGGAAAGCTATGTGGTAGAACCGTTGCAGCCGAGGCTGTATCTGGATATGAATCAGAACCGCAAAAAATATTGGGTATCGGCAAAGCTGCTTTTTGGCTACGGGAAATATGATGTTAACCCTCTGCTGGAGGAGGATTCCACGCAGGATGTGATCCTTGTCCGTGACCGTGAAGAGGAGGAGCGGCTGACAGGGCTTTTATATCAGTTAAATTTTCAGGTGTATGAGGACCGTTTTCTTCTGAAAAATGAGACAGATATCTTCGAGATGATGACAGAGAAAATGGATCTTCTGACAGAACAATTTGATGTATATTATTCTCATGCCTATAAGAGTATGAATGTGAAAAGGATGGGTAATCTCTCGGCTAAGATCCGTATGAATACAGACATTAATCTGCTTGAGGTTGATCTGGGATATACGCAGATCCCGCAGGAGGAGCTGGAGGAGTTTTTCCGTTCTATTCGGTTAAAGAGAAGATATTACCGCTTGAAAAGCGGTGCATTTATTGACCTGACACAAAATGAACCCCAACTGAGATCCCTCCGCTGGATGATGGAAAACGGACAGGATTATTCCGGCAATACGATCTCTTTTCACAGGGGGGCAGCATTATATCTGGAGCATGTTCTGCCAAGAGGAAGCAAGGTAGAGCGTCAGGAAGTTTATGAGAAACTCATGGATGATCTGAAGCATCCGGAACAGGTACAGTATCCTGTTCCAAAAACGGTACAGGCTGTATTACGGCCATATCAGGTTGTGGGATATCAGTGGCTGCGGACGCTGTCACATTATGGAATGGGTGGTATATTAGCGGATGATATGGGATTGGGAAAAACATTGCAGGCAATCCTTTATATCTGTGCCCATCCCGGAGACAGAACCCTGATCGTCTGTCCTACCTCGTTGGCATATAACTGGCAGGAGGAATTTGAGAAATTTGCGCCGTCAGTCCGAACATGTATTGTGCAGGGAACACCAGAGGAACGGGCAATGTGTGTGGCAGATACCTCGAATGGTATTGATGTCTGGATCACGACGTATCCGCTGATTCGTAAGGATACAGAGATTTACAGGAACTGTCAGTTTGACCATTTATTTATTGATGAAGCGCAGTTTATCAAGAATCCCGCTTCTCTGGGGGCTAAGGCTGTTAAAAGTATTTCAGCCGGCAACCGTTTTGCCTTGACGGGGACGCCGATTGAGAATGCGTTGTCGGAACTCTGGTCGGTTTTTGATTTTGTGATGCCGGGATTTTTTCCGCGATATTCCCGTTTTGCTGAATTGTATGAAAAACCGATTCTAAAGGAGCATGATGATGCCTGTATGAAGGAGTTGAAACAGAGGATACAGCCCTTTGTGCTTCGCCGTATGAAAAAGGATGTATTAAAGGAATTGCCGGATAAGATTGAGACGAAACGTATGGCAGAAATGACAGGTAAACAGAAAAAGATATATCTGTCATATCTGGTCAGGATTCAGACAGAAATGAAGGAGCAGGGAGGTTTCACCGAAGCGGGGGGACGGCTTCAGATCCTTGCGGCGCTTACAAGACTGCGGCAGATCTGTTGTCATCCGGGCACCTTTATTGAAAATTATCACGGAGGAAGTGGAAAATTGGAGCTTTTGATGGAGCTTCTGCCACCGATTCTGGAGGGAGGACATAGTGTAATTCTCTTTTCCCAGTTTACGACAATGCTCAATATCATTGCGGAGGAGCTGACGTCACAGGGAATCGAATATTATTATATGGCGGGTGCCACGAGACCGGAACAGCGGAAACAGTATGTGAAGGATTTTAATAAGGGAAAGGTCAAGGTATTTCTGATTTCCCTGAAGGCCGGAGGAACGGGATTGAATCTGACAGGGGCAGACACGGTTATACATTTTGACCCCTGGTGGAATCCGGCGGTGGAGGAACAGGCTACTGACAGGGCATACCGCATTGGTCAGAAGAAAAAGGTGCAGGTGATCAAGCTGATTATGAAGGATTCGATCGAGGAGAAGATTGATGCGTTGCAACATCGGAAGAAACTGCTGGCGGAAAATATTATTGAGGCAGGGGAGGTTTTTGTAAATCAGCTTACGATGGACGAGCTGGTGCAGCTCTTCGAAAATTAAGGGGCAGGATAATCCCTACTTATCCGTCATATATTGAACTTCTTTTTCGTCCTGCCGCCTATACTTTTTACCCTCATTGTCTTGGAAAGCGCGTGGGAAGGTGGTGTTGGTTCTGATTTTGCGCCCTACGCCTTTGTGGATATCTAAATGCCTTGCGGCTTCGATGGTGCGATAAATGCCCGCTCCGCAAACTCACGGCAATGCTGCCATCTTCCAGGGTTTCCGGGATCACTTGGCGGCCGTCGGTGCTTATGTCCTGTCCTTTAGGACATTATGCACCGTTACGTGAAGCCACGTAGCGAAAGCGTGTCCCGGAAAG
>CAYYGS010000278.1:0-3709 GCA_964471335.1 uncultured Jutongia sp. | reverse complement strand
TCGTACCATCGAAGCCGCAAGGCATTTAGACATTCCCAAAGGCGTAGGGCGCGCAATCATGACCAACACCGCCTTTCCACGCGCCTTGAAAACGGCACGCTGGCAAAAGTACAGGCGGCAGAACGGATAGAATCGTTAAAAGTGACGGATAAGCAGGGATTATGATTCTATTCCTTATGTATGTTGATACGCAGGGAATCCACAAACGCAGTGATATCATCCGACATCGTATCCTCCTCCTTTGACGCAGTTGCATTAATAATCTGCGGATTATACAGAACAGCTCCCATCGCTGCCACATTCCATCTGGCATTTCCCCGCTCCATTGCCGCCCGTGTCTCCTCCTTTTCCCCTGGCAGCCGATCCCTGATCACTGCCAGATCCCATACATTCGATTGGATGTTCTTTACACAATCCTCCGCATGGTAGCTCCCTGTTTCCACCTGGATTTTCGCCACGGATGACTGACCGGTTTTTCGGGCGGAGAGAATCCAGCCGTTCTCCGTTTTTTCTGTAATCTCGTAACGCCCGGTATGGTGGGACAATGCGCCCCCTTTGTATGTATCCTCCTCTGTTTCTCTGGATAATATATAGAGAGACTTCAATCTCTTCCTGTCCTTCTTTTGATACAAGGTTGTTTCCACCTCCACAGTATGATCGTCCAGCTTTCGGATTCCACGGATTTTTCCCGTTCCGGCTGCCTGCTCCCTCCAAAGCTTTTCAATGAAAATCCCCCGCAGTGCCATCTCGTAATTTTCCCCCGTCACGCGTGATAATTTCTTTGTATCACCGCGATACTGCTTAACCACATCACGGATGACCTTTTCCTTTCCCTTCTTTTTCACCTTGTAATCAGTATTTGGTGCAAAATATCGCACAAAAAGGGCTGCTGCTTTCGGGTATTTCTCTGTGACCTTTTTCTGTGAATCGTCTTCATACAGCGATTCCACCCACTCATACTCCCTCTCCAGTGCGGGACGGATAATTTTTTTCTGAATCTCTTTCCTGTATTTTTTACATAACATCTCTCTCTTCTCCTTAATCATCTTTTTCCTGTTTCTTAACTGCTTTCCAGAAGCTCCAAACTGATACTCCTCCAGCCCGGTGATCGCCATTCTGTTAATCTCATCAAAACCGCTATATCCTGTTTGACAACGGAGATACAGATTCCAAATCAGCGTGTCGGCATCCATACATCCCTGCCCATCAGCAATGCTGATCCGGTATACCGTGTGCCCTTGCTCCGGCGTATCACGCAGCGTTTGAACCATATACCCATCCTCCACCCGCAGCTGCTGATACAACAGGCTTAAAAAACGCCTGTCTGCTCCGGAAACAGGGGTAAAAGGAGACACATCCTTATGAATCTCTCCCAGATAGCAGCGCATCACAGCATTCTCTGTCTCCTCCGGCGGCGCGGAGTCCTGCTGTGAGACAGCCATGCCATCCTCCCCATTTTCCCTTCGGGGATCATCACAACCGCCCGCCAAAACAGACCAGACCAGAAGACATATGACAAGAATCCTTCTGTACCACTTATTTTTTTGTTTTTTCTGCTTCATAATAATCCCCATTTCTGCCAAAAGCTGACTCGTTACACCATTTACAAGTGTAATAAGCCGGCTTCTCCTCCACAAGACCTACACTTCGACAAATTCTTACGCAATCTTGCAAAGTATCCTATAATCTACTTTCGACAGACATTTTTATGTATTTCGTCGTCTTAAAACGACAATAAAATCGGTGGTTCTGTTTTGGCATGACATGCCATAAGATAAAAGAAATGAAATGATGTCCAAATATACAGGAGATTCCAATGAAATCAATAAGCAAAAAACTTTCGTCACCATTGACGGCAATACTGATCTTTTTTTTCTGTTCCGGCCTTGTGCTAAGCTGCCTTGCGGCACATTTACTGAAAACAAGCCTGTACGCCCCTATATTAAACATTTATCAAACCATGCTGTCAGGCCTGAAATCCCACGAAATCGATTCTGTCTCTCTCTTCTTGCTGGCGGCAGGAAAACATTTAAAATATCTCCTTCTGCTATGGTTTTTCTGTTTTACGAATATATGGAAATATTACTATAAACTGTTTATATTTTACGCAGGAGTCCAAAACGGCCTTCTGTTCTCCTTCTGCCTGATCATGAACGGCGTCGCCGGAATATTCGGCTATCTGGGCCTGATCCTGCCACACTGCCTCTTTTTGCTGCCCGGCTATGTCCTGTCCATCCTCCAATGCCATACCCTGCATGAGAAAATCTTTTACTGCTCGCCCGGCGGCGGAACGGGAGGCGTATCAAGTGCATCAAAAAAGCAGCTGATTCTCCACCAGCTGCCATGTTTTCTGTTAAGTCTCTGCCTGATCCTGCTTGCCTGCCTTCTGGAGGGATATATCAATCCTCTGCTCCTGCGCCTCTGTTTCCGTTAACAAGGCAGAGCCGAAATGCTCCCGCACCACCTGACAAGATGCTCCCGCAGCTGCTCCTTCCCCGCATTATTCGGAATGACGACATCACACTTTGCGGCAAATTCCCTCTCTGTCATCTGGCCGGACAGAATCGCTGTAATCTTCTCCTGCGAATATCCTCTGCTCTGCACGAGTCTCTGACGCCTGATCTCCTCCTCTACCTGGATATAGACAATGCAGTCACAAAAACTGTCACAGCCGGCTTCAAAAAGAATCGCTGACTCCAGCACAATCGTTCCTTCGGATTCCCTGCGTCCTTCGATGTAGTCCCGGATATAACGGATCACCGCCGGATGTATCTGTCCCTCCAAAGCCCGTCTGGCTCCTTCATCGGCAAATACTACCTGCGCAACAGCCGCACGATCAATCGTGCCGTCTTCGCGGACAATCTGATCACCAAAAAAGTCTATCATCCAGCCATGTACTTCCGCATCAGATTCCATCACCACATGACCAAGCTCATCTGTGATGAGAAGTTCTGCCCCACAGATCTCCTGCAGCAGCTCTGCCGCCAGCGACTTACCGCTGCCCACTCCCCCCGTCAGCCCAATCACCCTCATGCTCTGCTCACTCCTTTCCTTCCTATCAGAAGATAAAAGAAGAATCGCCCTGCGATTCTTCCAGGGCGAAACTGTATAATATCTTAGCCGACGTCTTTTGCCGGCTTAGATATTATTTTCGCCTTAGTGCGCCTCATACCAGTTCTCACCCTCCCCTACCTCTACGACAAGGGGTACAGAGAGTTCTGCCGCCGAAGCCATCTCCTCCTTCAGGATTCGGCGTACCTGGTCCTTCTCCGAAACAGGTGTCTCTACGAGAAGCTCATCGTGCACCTGGAGCACGATTCTTGCCTTCAGCCCCTCTGACAGCAGCCGCTGGGATACCCGAATCATTGCGATCTTAATGATATCTGCCGCTGTTCCCTGAATCGGAGAATTCATCGCCACACGTTCCCCGAAGGACCGCTGCATATAATTGCCGGACGACAGTTCCGGCACGGGACGTTTTCTGCCAAACATCGTTCTGGCACTGCCGGAGGCCTTTGCAGAGTCTACCAGGCCATCCAGATACTCCTTGATTGCCGGATATGTCTTAAAATACTGTTGAATATACCCCTCCGCTTCCTTGCGCGATATATTCAGATCCTGTCCCAATCCAAAGGAACTGATGCCGTACACGATCCTCCGAGCTGAGTCCTGAGACTTCTCAGCGAGCCCTCTGCCACTCTGCGAGATT
>CAYYGS010000277.1:0-3721 GCA_964471335.1 uncultured Jutongia sp. | reverse complement strand
CTGATTTCGGCTGCCCATCCTTTAATTCCGTTTCCATCCTGCAGGTATTTCTGCAAATAATTATCAGTTTATTTTTCTTTATTTTGATCATCAGCTGAATAAAACATTCCCTTTCTTCCCGATTCTTTTTCACTTCCATACAGGCATAGATTGCATTCTCATAAGCATTGGCAAGAATTGCTACTAAATCAAGGCTTGGAAACCGCAGATTTTTACCAATCTCAACGTCCAGTGTAACCTTGATATCCTCCTTTCTCGCCTTCCTTGTATATGCCGCCAGGACATTGTTGACAGCCGTATTGGCACATATCATTTCCGGTATGCCCTGTATAATTTCCTCCTCATATTCCTTCAGATACTGCAGTAATTCTTCCTTCTGTCCCCTGCATGCATACTCCGCAATAACCGCATTGTGGTGTCTAGCATCATGACGGATCCGTCTGCCCTGCTCCACAGACTCTTCCAAAATCTCAAGCTGGCGTTCCAACAGTCTGTAGTTCATCTGAATGAGCTGTTTTTCTCTCTCATATTCTTTCTCTTTCCCGATATGCAGATAAAAGCGGAATATCAGAAGCTGCAATGTCCCTGTCAGGACAAAATTGATAACAATCTGATACATACGATGCGGTGTCATTTCTTTGTTCAGATTGGGACTCAGGATGTAGCCGATGCCAAGCAGAATACAGATAATCATAATGACAACACTGAAAATATCTGCCTCCTGCTCCACATATCTGCCAAATCCCTGCATGGATTTCCGTACGTATTTATTTAGAAGTAGTGAAAGAAGACCGATTAGCAGAATACGTGTGATGATATCCACCCATACATTTCTGTCAAATAAAACAATGGAAATCTCCAGTCCTCCAATAACAAATATCGCCATTAGATAAAAAACCAATGCTATCTTATAAAATCTCACACAGATCGTATCCCTGCTGATCCAAAAGACAAAGATAGAAAAACACAGATATGCAGTAATAGGCGCCAGACGCACATAGCTTGCCCAGTCTGCCACATACCAGATACATGCCAAAACAGGCACAGCCACACAAAAACATCCATAACACAGAATTGTCTTTTTTCTGCCAAACCGTGATTCACCGATCTGGGTAAACAACAGAACTACTCCTATGCAATTGATTACAAACCGAATGAATGCAATATATGTCGTTCCTCCTAACATATTTCCCTCTTTTCTGCCGTTTCCTGCCTCTGAGCTTCCTATCAAAAATATCTATTCTATAAATATCTTTACACTACATTCACTGTCGAGAAAAACAACTATTTTAGAGAATATTGTCATAATGAAATTTAATTATACCCGGAAGGATGCTACCGTCTGATTCAAAAGCTCGCTTAAACGATATAATTCCTCCATCTGCTTCATAACCGCCCCGGAATTTTCATTCGAATTTGATGCGGACTGACTCATCCCCTGCATGGATTCCATAATCTCTCCCACAAGCTTTGTGATTGCCGCGAGGGATTCGTTAATCTCTGCCATACTGGCACTCATTTCCTGAGAGGACGCACCCAGACTATTAGAAATATCGCTATAGAATGCGGCATCCTTTTCATACATCTGGGCAAGAGCCGTCATTCCCTTATAATCCTCCATCACCTTACTCGTCATAAATTCCAATAATCTGCTCGAACTTTCCGATAAAAAAGCGACATTATCTACCACACCCTCTGTCACCTGACGGATCTTATCTACTGCCCTTCTGGAATCATCGGCCAGAATCCTGATTTCTTCCGCAACAACTGCAAATCCCTTTCCCGCATCGCCGGCCCTTGCGGCCTCAATAGACGCATTCAACGCCAAAAGATTTGTCTGGGAACTCATGGTAAGGATTTCCTCCGTCAAAGCATTGATTTCCCCTACCCTTTTACTGTCTTCAATTGCCTGTTCCAACTCTTCCTTTGTCTCCTGATATATAGAAGCAACTTCTTTTGCAGACTCTTTGGAAGCTTCATTCTGCTTTCCTGCCCTGTCCATAATATCAACAGACTGGCCTGCCGCTTCTCCTGCCTTCTTTGCCACATTCTCAATGGCATTTCCCAATTCTTCCCCATTATATTTTATACTTTCTGCTAATTCCTTCGCCCTCTCGGTCTGCCCCATCACGAGATTGACAGAATCAGTAATACCAGAAATATCCTGATCTAATACTGCCATTTTATCAGAAGTTCCCTCGGCAATGGAACCGATATTCGCCGCTTCCTGTTTGGTATTTAAAATAATTTGCCGGATGTGCTGCTTTACCTCCACTGTTGCTTTCTGAATCTGTTCCGTCTCATTCTTATATTCCCTGGGAATCGTCTTTTCAATGACACTATTTTCCGAAAAATCACCAGAAGCAAATTGCTTCAACATCTGTATCGGCGCCAACATCCTGCCAATCAAACCAGTCATAAATACTGCCACAAATACAATAATTACAAGGGCTGTTACGACTCCGACGATAATCATTTGGAAAAGAGATTTCGCAACATTTGCCGTCGGCACGACAACTCCCAGCTTCCAATTACAACCCACAATATCTGCCATTGCAAAAAAGCTTGAAGTCCCGTCATAGTCCTTCATTCTTTCTACGCTGCTGTCTTTTCCCTCTACCAGATCTTTTAATCCCGGTAAAATATCTACCACCGGCACTGTCGTTTCTTCTGTCGGTTCATACTCTTTATTTTTGTGCGCTACATATTGTCCACTGCTATCTACGAGAAATCCGTATACTCCTTCCTCATAATTGATGCTTCCCGTCAATTCTGTCACAGTTCCGAGTGTTACGTCCAAACCGATAACGCCAGCCAGCTTATCATTTATGTATATTGGTGCGGCAACCGTTGTACACATCTGATTTGTCAATACATCCCAATACGGATCTGTCACGATAACCTCTCCTGCCTCTGACGCCTGCTGATACCATCCACGCTCCACCGGATCATATCCCTCCGGTATCTCTGCCTCCCTGTTTGACTGGATAAATCTGCTGTCCTTCGTTCCACAATACAGATTCAAAATTTCGTCTCTGCCTACGGCGTGTGCATCTACTGCAGCCTGAACATCTTTGTCATCAATCGATCCTTCCGCTACAACACTTTCTGCTGTTCCGTTCGCAAGCATCTTTTCATTTTCGATCCACGTATTAATTTCTTCTGCATACTTATCTGCGTTTAGCTGTAAAGCCTGTGTCTGATCCCGAAGTGTCCGCTTTCCCGCTACAGAAATGATCCCTGCCGTTGTCAGCAGAACGCTTACTACAACAATAGCAATCATACTTACCGTAAGTCTTCCTTTAATTGTCTTTAACAAAATTGCACCTCCAAATATGCTGCTTTCTGTTTCTTACTCCTATCACAAACAGTTTTATTAACGTTTTCATTTATAAGATCAAAACCAATGACCGATGCGCACTCATAATTAATTGACGCACCATGTCAGAATATAACAAAATTTGATGACAATATCAACTCACTCAGTACAATTCGCACTTTTTTGGGTATATTTTGCAAAGAAAAAAGAATCCACCAAAACAGAATATCTGTTTTCTGCGTGGATTCTTCGGAAAATGACTCAGATATTTTTTTGTAAAGTGATTTCGCGACTCATTTAAGGCTGAATTCCTGTTGCACTCTTCCTCTATCGGTGTTATAATTCTCGGAAAGCAGTTTTTCTTTGTTAAGTATGGCCGAAAGGGCTGCATACTCAGTAATT
>CAYYGS010000276.1:0-3744 GCA_964471335.1 uncultured Jutongia sp. | reverse complement strand
GATCATTTAACTCGGAATAAGCATTTGCCATCTCCCAGCCATTCATAAAGAACTCAAAACGCTCCACATACTCCGGATTATCCGGCTTCTTCTTCGTCAATGGAGAAATTTCAATCGGATGATCCATGACAAACGTCGGCTGAATCAAATGATCCTCCACATACTCTTCAAAGAACAGATTAAGGATATCTCCCTTCTGGTGTCTGCTCTCATACTCAATATTATGTTCCTTCGCAAGCTTTCTTGCTTCCTCAGTGTCCTCCACCTCATTAAAGTCCACACCAGCATATTTCTTAACTGCATCCACCATAGTAATCCGTTCAAACGGTTTTGACAAATCCATCGTATGCTCGCCATATGTCAAAATCTCGGAACCAGTTACCTCTTTTGCCACATAACGGTATAACTTCTCTGTCAGATCCATCATGCCATGATAATCAGTGTATGCCTGATATAACTCCATCAGGGTAAATTCCGGGTTATGCCTTGTATCAAGCCCTTCATTGCGGAATACCCTTCCAATTTCATAGACGCGCTCCATGCCGCCTACAATCAGCCGCTTCAAATACAGCTCCAGGGAAATGCGAAGTTTTAAATCCTCGTCCAGTGCATTAAAATGCGTCTCAAAAGGCCTTGCAGCAGCGCCGCCTGCATTAGCAACCAGCATTGGTGTCTCAACCTCCATAAATCCCTGACCATCAAGGTAACGGCGGATACTGCTAAGTACTTTAGAACGTTTTATAAATGTATCTTTAACCTCTTCATTCATAATCAAATCCACATACCTTTGACGGTATCTGGTGTCCGTATCCGTCAGACCATGATATTTCTCCGGTAGAATCTGCAAACTCTTCGACAGCAGCGTAACTTCTTCTGCATGGACAGAGATTTCACCAGTTTTCGTTGTGAATACTGTTCCCTTGATTCCAAGGATATCTCCCACATCATATTTCTTAAAATCCTTATAACTGTCCTCTCCGATAGAATCCCTTGCCACATATGCCTGAATATTTCCCTGCAGATCCCGTATGTTACAGAATGATGCCTTTCCCATAACCCGCTTAAACATCATTCTTCCGGCGATGGAAACCATCTGTCCCTCCAATGCCGCATACTTCTCCTTAATCTCTACAGAGTGATGAGTTACATCATATTTTGTAATCACAAAAGGATCTTTTCCCTCATCCTTTAAATTATCAAGTTTCTCTCTTCTAACCTTCAAAAGAGCATTAACATCCTGCTCCTTCTGTGGTGCCTTTTGTTCTGCCAATGTTCCGCTCTCCCTTCTTTTTACAGCATAGCTGACTTCTGAATTTCTAAAATCTCGTACTGAACCACTTCACCTGTCGATGATTCCACCTCAATGGTATCCCCAACCTTAGAACCAAGCAGAGCAACACCAACCGGTGACTCATTAGAAATCTTTCCATTCAGGCAGTCTGCCTCCGTTGAACCTACAATCTTATATTCCATAATCTCATCAAATTCAACATCTCTTAACTTCACCTGACATCCGACATTAATGACATTGACATCTACATCCTCTTCTACAACAACTTCTGCGTTCTTGAGGATATTATCAATTTCTTCAATACGAAGTTCAATATCACGCTGTTCGTCTTTCGCTGCATCATATTCTGCATTCTCTGACAAATCGCCCTGCTCTCTGGCTTCCTTAATCTTGACAGCAACTTCTTTACGTCTATTCACTTTTAAATCTTGTAATTCATCCTCTAATGCCTTTAATCCTTCATAGGTCAAAATGTTTTTCTTTTCTGCCATTTTATTCCCTCCAATTTCTCCTTCTTTTGCTATACAATTTTTATGCCCATTTTTACTCAAGAACGAAAAGATTTTCCTTTTTCGTTCTTGAGTCTGCACCGACTGCAGCCACAAAGTGGCTTGATTCCTTGTGCAGTCGTGTGCATCACGTTACAGACACACTACTAAACATTTCCACATTATAACTTATCTTGCAAAACCCGTCAACTAAACACAGAACAATCGCAAGATAAACTTTAAAGAAGCTAAAACCTACAACTCCTCTTCACTTACATTAACATAATAAGCAAATCCAAAAGTTCCAATTCCGGAAGTACATGCCGTAGTAACAGATGTTCTCTGCATAATCACCTGTTTAAAAGGAATACAGCGCAGCACCTCATTCCTGATTAATTCCTGCTGTTCTACAGTACAGCCTGCATGGGAAATAAAAATGACATCCTTATTAATTCTCCCCCTGCGAAGTAAATGCATGTGGATAAACCTCTTCCATGCGCCATCCAGCCTTCCGCCCCTTGCTCCCAGGATAACCATTTTACTCTGGCTCACTTTCAGCACAGGATGCAGCCCAAACAGATCACATATTTTTGCATTGGTTCTGCCTGTAAATCCATGCTGATAAAAAATCCCTGCAGTTGGCATAATAAACTGGGATTCTATCCGTCTCTTCATCTTCTCCACATTTTCACAAATCGCACTGGCTGCATATCCCTCCATAGCAAGCTTGCATGCATATAAGACTACCAGCCCCTGACCACAGGATATCTGTCCCGAATCAATAACGTGGACATGGTCAAATCCCTGTGCTGCAGTTACTGCAACATCATAACTTTTCCCCATATTTTTTGCCATAGAAAGATGAACCACCTGTTCTGCCTGTGTAAGCATCTCTGCAAAGAATCCCTCATACTCCTCTACAGAAACACTATCCGCAAAAGCACTGCTCTCCGTTTCTGATACATACTGGTTCAGGCTGTCCGATGAGATTTCCAGCGTATCGGCAAAACGCCCACTGTCTGTCTTGATATATAAGTACATCACACCAATGTTAAATTTTTCTATATATTTATCTGGCAAATCACTTACACAATCCGTTGTAATATAAATCTTTCTTCTCTTATGACGTGATATTCTCTGGATTTCTGCTTTATCCTCCATCTCCTCCTGCTCCCGACGGTACTCAACGATATCTTCAGGAATAAATTTCAGTACTTCCGCTTCTAAAGCAGCACCCTGAATAGGCTTTTCCAGATATCCGTCAAACGTTTCCTCCAAAAATCCCCGTCCGGCCTCTGCTGCGGAATTGGCAGACAAAACAATTATCGCAGAATCGCGGCATAACCCGTTCTCCTGCTTTCTGATTTGTTTCAATGTCTCGACACCGTCCATTTCCGGCATCATATAATCCAGCAAAATGACATGATAATATTTTCTTCTGGTCATTTCCAGGCACTGTACTCCACTTTGAGCAACATCAATCTGTACCTTTGTTGCCTCAAGAAGCTTGCTTGCAACCATAGAGTTCATAGAATTGTCATCTACAATAAGTACCCGGGCCTCTGGTGCCTCAAAACTCTGCTGGTATGCCTCCATCTTCCCCCTGTCATGAGATAGAAATTTCACATCCCCAATCGGCGTCCTGTCTACTATTTTTTGCGGTATTACCACAGTAAAGGTAGAACCTTTGGTATAGATACTATCTACAGTAATTTCACCATCCATCAAATCGACAAGCTGCTTTGTAATCGAAAGACCGAGGCCACTTCCCTCCACTTTCAGGTTTTTTCTTGTATCTACTCTCTTAAAAGAATCATAAAGATGCTGCAAATCCTCTTTCTTGATTCCGATACCAGTATCTGCCACAGAAATTTTCAGGCAAACCGCGTCTCCCCCCATAAATTCTGCATGGGCAGAAAGCACCACATAACCTGAATTTGTGTATTTTGCCGCATTCGTAAGGAT
>CAYYGS010000275.1:0-3752 GCA_964471335.1 uncultured Jutongia sp. | reverse complement strand
GAAGGGGTGCTGGAGGCGGACCAGAGGGGAGGCCGGAAAAAGGAGATGAGGTTGCCCTTTATACCATTCTGCAAATCTACGAAGACCTGTCCTCAAATCTGTTGCCGGCTTATACCCGAAATTCTCTTCCAGCGCCGAAGTATCGGCATATGTTACAGGGACATCTCCTGCCTGCATGGGAACAAGCTCCTTATGGGCATCAAAATCATAGTCCTCCGGCAAAACTCCTGCACGAATCAACTCCTGCTGTAATATATCCACAAAATCAAGAAGATTTTCCGGATGTGAATT
Organism: uncultured Jutongia sp.; assembly: GCA_964471335.1. GTDB lineage: Bacteria > Bacillota > Clostridia > Lachnospirales > Lachnospiraceae > Jutongia. The sequence continues at coordinate 3,461 of CAYYGS010000275.1, read as the reverse complement.
CCCGATATTATAAACCTTATAAGGAGGAATCGGCAGTCCATCCTCTCCCTTTAATTTCTCCGGCGGACTTTGCATGACACGCATAACTCCTTCTACAATATCGTCCACATACGTAAAATCTCTCTTGCAATTTCCATAGTTGAAAATCTGTATTTTTTCCCCTTTCAAAAGCTTGTTGGTAAAACCAAAATAGGCCATATCCGGACGGCCAGCCGGCCCGTATACAGTAAAGAAACGAAGCCCGGTCGAAGGAATATTGTACAGTTTGGAATAGGAATGTGCCAACAATTCATTCGACTTTTTCGTCGCTGCATACAGAGAAACCGGGTGATCCACGAAATCTGATTCTGCAAATGGCACCTTCTGATTTCCACCATACACAGAAGAAGAGGATGCATAGACCAGGTGTTCCACTCCCTTTGCACCATCATCATAGGAGTGACGGCATGCTTCTAATATGTTGAAAAAACCGTCCAAATTAGATTCTATATAGACATCCGGATTCGTAATGCTATAACGTACCCCCGCCTGTGCCGCAAGGTTCACAACAATATCCGGCCGATAGATCTGGAACAAAACATTTACCACCTCTTTGTCAGAGATGGATGCCTTCACAAACTGAAAGGTATTGCCGGTTTCCGCGGCAAGTTTCTCTATCTCACGCAGTCTGTATTCCTTCAGACTCACGTCATAATAATCATTCATATTATCAATACCAATAATATGGGCATCCCTCGTCTTCTCCAATAACCGCATACACAAATTCGCGCCAATAAACCCGGCCGCACCTGTCACCAAAATACTCTTTCCACTAAATAATTCTGTGTTCACCATTCTACTCCTCTCGTATATCATTCCTTCACATTTCCAAACATACTCTGCCCTTCTCCCATTCCCGCTACAGTCCCATGGCGCAGTCAATCCCCGCTTTCTGATTGTGAGTATAGCATATTGAAAAAGAGAAGACAATAATGGTTTGGCATACTATATTATTTCAGCGATAATCCTGCCTGGCAATTCTCAAAGACCGTTTTTGCAACGGAGGCATTCGTAGTCAGATAATAACAGCATATACCATTAAACAAAATGCATACAAACCCCAGAACACATATCAGCAGTTTCATACCTTTTTTTGATGTAGAATTTTGAAGTTTACATGTGAAATAAAATGACAGCCCAAATCCAAGGACAGCAGAAAGCACTAAGAACAATGTCATCACCACAGGTCCCAGTCCATTGACCAGAAATGTCTGCGGAGAAAAAAACTGATCAATAATCTGCAAATCAAACAACATCATTTTGCTGTCTGCCATAGCATTCCACTGACTTTCAAGGAAGCTAAGATAGCCCCTGAACAATGCTACTTTCCTCATATTCATGGCGAATGTATACAGATATAGGGTTGTGATAGAAGGTATAGTCAGGAACAAACCAGACAAAATAAGATAATACTTCTCCTTGCCACAATCACTTCTGCCATTGTTCTTCACTATCAGGGAACTTGTAAATATAAGCACCGCCAGAATGCATATAATGGTGAGTAATGCACACCATGTACTCAGAGATTCATATCGTTCTATCTGTTCCGTGTATGAATTAATCATCTGTGCTATATCATTTAACTTATCCATATTCTTATTCCTCTCTCCTTAAACTTTTCCTCTACAGGACTAAATCCGCATTATTGTCCTTCCTTATCTTTGTCACCTTTCCGCGGTGCATTTACTAATCTTTTCTCCAGATCATTCCGTGTCGGAACGCCTCCTTCCTCTTCAATAAACCCTTTCTCCAGCAACTGCTCTCCAAGCTCTTCCGAAAGAAACCGCATGAACGCTTGAATATCATAGGTTTCAACTGTCTCGTTATACATCTCCTGTTTTTTAGCCATTTCTATCACTATGTCAGCATCTACGTCCGTGTCTTCACAAATCATGTCGATATAATTATCTGCCTCTGTGACCGGTATCCTGTCGATAAACGACGGCAATGCCCAAATAATAGTATAAATAATAGTAACCACTACAGGAAGAATAAGCAGGAAATTATTTTCAGAGAAAACTACCCACCTCCCAAACCTGATTCCCCTGTTACGCCCATTTCTATTGTACAACCCTACACGTATCACCCGTTCTTTCCAGAAAACACAAGCTATATAAATCATGGAATGGACAAATACAAAAATCCATTGCCAAAGCCTCATTTCCTGACTCAGCGTAAACCAGCTCATCCAGTATACACTCGATATCAGGATGACAGGTATAAAAATAATGGACAAAATATACAGATATCGATGCTCATGTTGCGATAGTGTATAAAAAAACCACAGTGCCACCGTAATCAGAATATAATAAGCAATCGGATGTATCACGATGCCAATATGATACTTATTACAATATATGGTATAGGCAACAAGATACACTACAGAAACAATTACAAGAAAATACATATTGAAGAGATGAAGCAGATTCAGTTTCTGATTCATATGCTTCAAGGATGTGTCATGATCCACTTTGCCTGCCTTGTCTTTCTCATGCTCTATTTTCTGATAAATTATGGCCATCCATACACTCACGGAAGCAATCAAAGGAACAAGCTCTTCTATGTAAAAAAATTTCAGATAATTAAAATCTCCAACCACGCAATAGATAAGCAAATATACTGCATATGAAGCGGCAACACCTCTTAGATTAAACTTGCGGTTTTTGCCTGCATAATCTCCCTGCGCCCGAAATGTCCCTTGCCTGCGTTCTTCCTTGGCAACTACGGAAGGAAGTATTGCAATGACCAAAATATAAACAGCCCCTACCCACCAATGATTCTGTATCCAAAATATGACGGAAAAGATAACATCATCCATGAATATATTTACAAACGAATAAAGCTCACATATTATAACCGTCCCTATAGAAATGTATACATACTCTTTTTCCTTATCCCTGGTCGATTTTCCAGCTATTTTCTCAAACAGTAAAAATATGAGGGGCACTACAAATCCCAGCACATTTATTAACTCTATTCTCATGGGATCTCCTTTCCTCCATCAGTGTTTTACAGCCTCTCATAATCTCCAAGCCCTATTCCACAGGGCCTGTACGATTATGGTTATATAGATTTCCACTCTTTCCAAAAACACGAATTAAAAACATCATTTTCCGACAAGAGATTCCGAAAGACTATTTTTCTGTATCATAAAGTGTACATAATAAATATTCGTGTACTTATTATATTTTATTTTCCTCAGAGAGTCAATAAAAACCCGGGTTGCCGTTTACGTTTTTAGAAGCGAGAAGAGAGCAATTTGTATTTAATTACTTCAGTAATTATATTAAATATTATTGACACCATATATGACACCACTTATAATAATTACAGCTGACAGTGCAAACTTGTACAGACACTTTGTTAATCAATATGGTGGTTTCTCAGAAAAATGGGAATCAATTTACCTCAAGACTCAGCTA
>CAYYGS010000274.1:0-3754 GCA_964471335.1 uncultured Jutongia sp. | reverse complement strand
TCCACAATAGATGAAGGATGCTGCCCTGGACCAGGTAAAGGTCAGGAAACACTGATACGCATTCCATGTATTTACCATGCTGTTGAAAGCCGCGCTCGGTGTCTGGATCTTGAAATTATCCAGCTTTGCATGCCAGAAGCTCTTTAACTCGTCGATCTCCCTGTCGCAGACAGACACATCCTCATAGCCTGCAATGATGCCGTCAGCAATGCTGTCCTTATAACGGCCCAGAATAAATGCCAATTCCTTCGTCTCACCGGGAGCCAGCTCCAATGCTGTATGAAGCGCACCACAACTGTTATCATTGTAATTGCAGACACCATCACATGTTCCGCGCTCTACTGCAATCGGATTGCCATAATCATGATACATACCAATAAATGCTTCTTTATCACCATTATATGATGTCACCGGCTGCCCTGCCATTCCGAAGAAACGCTCCTTGCCGTTGCTGCCGTCCTCTCCCTTATACCAGTTCAGGTTGATCTGCTGTAAAATCTTATTCTTCCGAAATACCGTGTTGGAAATACACAGGGAATACTGCAGATTTACCTGATCCTGATTGTAATTATCATCATTGGAAAGCTCCGCATATCCGAACACCGAAATCTTACGCGGCTTGTCCGAGGTATTTGTCACCTTGCATCTCCACACCTCATACACCTTATTCAAAGGCACATAATAATCCACCTGCGACTTTACCTCTGCGTACTCCGCAGCCATCGTCGTATAAGCCGTACCGTGGCGCACCTCGCTCTTATATTTGTCCAGATCCTTGCCTACCGGCTGCCAGGAAGCAGACCAGAAATCTCCTGTCTCGTCATCCCGCAGATAAATATAACGTCCCGGCGTGTCATCGCTGTTAAAGTGATAACGAAGAATACGGCCGTTCGCACCGCTCTTAACAAAGCTGTAACCACCCGCATTATTGGAAATCAGAGCACCGTACTCCGGCGACCCCAGATAATTACACCACGGAGCCGGTGTATTTGGTTTCGTAATAACATACTCTCTGTTATCCTCATCAAAGTAACCAAAATTCATTAAAAAATCCTCCTCATTATAATTTACAGATCCACCATGCCCGATCATAAACCCCACAGACAAGGCTTTTACTTTTACGCCTATTATACGACAGGATAGAAAATAGTGTCAACAACAGAAAGCATATTTTCTAACACTATTTTGATCTCTTGTTACTCCTCACAATGATTTAGAAAAAAGGCCGGATTCATTTCTCAGAGAGCTCCTATAAAACGCATAAACGCATCTTCTCCCTCCGGCGTATTTTTATATACGCCAGCATGTTCCAATACTTTCTGAAATACAATTCCGATCTCTGCCTGTATAATCTCCTCGATCGTGTCTTGCGTCACTTCGTCATATTTTGGCAGAAATTCCTCTACCCAGTCGGCATGCTTTTCGAGCTCCTCGTCCCCCCGGATATCCCTTCCGGCCAGAATTGCCTCCTCCAGCTTATGCATCTCATCCTTTAAACGCGCCGGCAGCACAGCAAGCCCCATTACTTCGATCAGGCCGATATTTTCCTTCTTAATATGATGAAGTTCCTGATGCGGGTGATATACTCCCAGCGGATATTCCTCCGTGGTTATATTATTGCGCAGCACCAGGTCCATTTCGTATTTCCCGTCACGCATTCTCGCAATCGGTGTAATCGTATTATGCGGCTCTCCGTCTGTCTCCGCAAAGATAAAGGCATCCTCGTCCGTATATCCTCTCCATACCTCCAGAATATGCGCCGCCAGCCTGACCAGAGTTTCACTGTCCTCATGACGGATACGGATCACCGACATCGGCCACTTGACAATCCCCGCTTCGACCTGTTCATATCCCGGTATGGTTATCTCTTTACGAATCTCGGCCCTCTCCATCGCAAATTCATAGTGGCCGCCCTGGAAGTGCTCGTGGGCGAGAATCGAACCTCCGACGATTGGCAGATCTGCATTGGAACCCAGGAAATAATGCGGGAACTGACTGACAAAGGAGAGGAGCTTACGAAAAGCAGACTCATCAATCTTCATCGGAATATGCTTTTTATTAAAAACAATACAGTGCTCATTATAATATACATAAGGAGAATACTGGAAACCCCACTCCTCTCCCTCAACCGTGATCGGCATAATACGGTGATTTTGTCTGGCCGGGTGGTTCAGACGGCCGGCATACCCCTCGTTCTGCGGACAGAGCAGACATTTCGGATATGCGCTCTGCTTTGCATTCTTAGCGGCCGCAATCGCCTTTGGATCCTTCTCCGGCTTTGACAGGTTAATTGTGACATCCAGCGTGCCATACTCTGTCTCCGTTGTCCACTTCATATCCTTCCTGATACGGTAACGGCGGATATAATCGGTGTCACAACTGAATTTGTAATAAAAATCTGTCGCCTTTTCCGGTGACTGGCGATACAGATCACGAAAGCGTGAAATCACGACGCTGGGCGGCGGCACAAGCGCCCCCATCAGCTTTGTATCAAACAGATCACGGTAGCCCACCGTATTTTCCTTCAAAACACCTCTCTCATACGCCTGATCCATGATCTTTGCAAGCGTCGTCTCCAGATCCGGCACCGGGCAGGCATTTGCCGGCTCCTCATACTCTTCCAGCTGCAAAAGCTCCAGTAAACGGTTAATCACATACGTCTCATCCTCCGGAAGAACGAGTCCGGTATGCAGACCATAATTGACGAGTTCTCTGATTAATTGATTCATACGCTCCTCCATTTCTGCACTGATAATATTACCTGATCAGTCTGCCAGCATTCGATTGACCGCATTGACCAGTGCCTTGATCGAAGATTTGATAATATCCTCGTTCGTTCCGATCCCCCAATACAACTTGTCACTGTTTTCCGGCGCAACCGCCACATAGCTCATTGCAACCGCCGTAGATCTCTTTGACAGAGAATGCTCCTCGTACTCCTCCAGTGCGTAATTCAGGCCAAAATATTTCTTGATCGCGCGGTTTACCGCATTGAGACGGCCATTCCCATGTGCCTCCACGACCGTAGTTTTTCCATTTTCCGTAATAGTGGCAATCGCCGTCAGACCGTCTTCCTGCCTGAAATGGCATTCCGGAATATCAAAACGCTTCTCCACCTCACCATATGTTTCCTTCAGAATCGACCGCATCTTCTCCGGCGGCAGCTCTGCATGCTCCTGATCCGAAACATGCTTCATCAGATATCCTACCTCCTCCTTCATCTTATCCGGCAGGATAATACCAAAACTGTTTTTCAATACATAGCTGACGCCGCCTCTTCCTGACTGGCTGTTGATACGGATCACATCGGAATCATAAGTCCGTCCCACGTCTCTTGGATCAATGGGCAGATATGGTACATTCCAATACGGGCTCTGATTCTCCTCGCGGTATGTCATACCCTTGGAGATTGCATCCTGATGGGAACCGGAAAATGCCGTAAATACAAGCTCTCCCGCATAGGGCTGGCGCATGGATACCTGCATATTCGTCAGCCGCTCATATGTATCGGCAATATGCTGCATATCGGAAAAATCAAGCTTCGGATCCACCCCGTGGGAAAACATATTCATTGCCATCGTTACGATGTCCATATTACCGGTGCGCTCTCCATTGCCAAATAATGTTCCCTCAATGCGGTCCGCTCCGGCGAGCACGCCCATCTCTGCCGTAGCCACGCCGCAGCCACGGCCATTGTGCGGATGAAGCGACAGTACAACATGATCCCTGTCTTTTAAGTGCCTGCTGACATACT
>CAYYGS010000273.1:0-3075 GCA_964471335.1 uncultured Jutongia sp. | reverse complement strand
CTTGTTAATAATCAGCCTATGGTGATGAATCTTCTGCAGATGCTTCAATATTATTTAAAGCATCAGGAAGAAGTTGTGACACGCCGTACACAGTATGATTTGAATAAGGCAGAGGAAAGGGCACATATATTAGAAGGTTTATTGATAGCGCTTGATCATATTGATGAAGTGATTAAGATTATTCGTGCCTCCAGAACAACGGCGGAAGCAAAGGAAAACTTAATAGAGCGTTTTTCACTTTCTGATGCACAGTCACAGGCAATTGTTGATATGCGTCTTCGTGCGCTGACCGGTTTGGAGAGGGAAAAGCTGGAGACAGAATATGCGGAATTAGAGAAAAAAATTGCAGAATATAAGGCAATTCTGTCGGATCGTAAACTTTTGCTGGGTGTCATCAAGACGGAAATTTTATTGATTCGTGATAAATATGGGGATGAGAGAAAGACTTCGATTGGATATGATGAATTTGATATTTCAATGGAAGATCTGATTCCGAAGGAAAATACAATTATTACGATGACGTCTCTCGGATATATTAAGAGAATGACGGTGGATAACTTTAAGAGCCAGCATCGTGGCGGTAAAGGAATCAAGGGAATGCAGACAATTGATGAAGATTATATTGATGATATGTTGATGACAACGACGCATCATTATCTGATGTTCTTTACAAATAAGGGAAGGGTATATCGTCTCAAAGCATATGAGATTCCGGAGTCAAGCCGTACGGCAAGGGGAACTGCGATTATTAATCTGATTCAGCTCCTGCCGGGTGAAAGCATCAGCGCTGTGATTCCGATCCGCACCTATGATGAGAATCGTTATCTGTTTATGGCAACAAAGAACGGTATTGTCAAAAAGACTGCTATCCGGGAATATGCAAATATTCGAAAGGTTGGCCTTCAGGCAATCAATCTCCGGGAGGATGATGAGCTGATAGAAGTAAAATCGACAAATGATAAAAAAGAAATTATTATGGTTACAAAGCAGGGACAGTGTATCCGTTTTCATGAGAAGGATGTACGCCCGACAGGCAGATCAACGATGGGTGTCATTGGAATGAATCTTTCCTATGATGATGAAGTGATCGGGATGCAGTTAAATACACAGGGCAATTATCTGATGCTTGTATCAGAATACGGCATGGGTAAATTGACGAAGATTGAGGAATTTACGACACAGCATCGTGGCGGTAAGGGTGTAAAATGCTATAAGATCACGGAAAAGACAGGAAATGTCGTTGGAGTCAAGGCTGTTAATCAGGAAAATGAGGTCATGATTATTACGACGGAAGGAATCATTATTCAATTACTTGTTAATGAAGTATCTATTTTGGGTAGAATAACTTCAGGAGTTAAATTAATTGATTTGGATCCGAGCAAGGATATCGTTGTGGCCAGCATGGCAAAGGTGCGTGATGCAGTTGCGACAGATACGGATGGAAATATGCTGCAACAGATGGAGCAGGAAATGAAACAAAATGAAGAAGAAGTTTCAGAACATGATGAGATAAACTAACCAAAATAAATGAAATAAGGAAGGGAAAAGGAAAGACGTAGAAATTATGAGAACGGTTTCGACGGATGATATTATTAAGAATATCAAGGAGATGTGTATCGAGGCAAATTATTATTTGTCGGAGGATGTAAAGGATCAGATCATACATGGAAAGGAAAAAGAAGAGGCGGCACTGGGAAAGCAGATTCTGGAACAGCTGGAACAAAATATGAGTATTGCCGAGGAAGATCAGATTCCGATTTGCCAGGATACCGGTATGGCAGTCGTTTTTCTACGGATTGGCCAGGATGTTCATATTGAAGGAATATCTTTGGAAGATGCTGTCAATGAGGGAATCCGGCAGGGATATGAGGAAGGATATCTGCGAAAATCTGTGGTAAGAGATCCGATTCAAAGGGAGAATACGAAAGATAATACGCCGGGAGTGATTCATTATGAAATAGTTCCCGGAGATAAAATTGAGATTGTCGTTGCTCCGAAAGGCTTTGGCAGTGAGAATATGAGCCGTGTTTGTATGCTGAAACCGGCAGATGGAATCGAAGGGGTCAAGGAAGCTGTATTGGAAACTGTACGTTTAGCCGGCCCAAATGCCTGTCCGCCTGTTGTTGTAGGTGTCGGAATCGGAGGAACCTTTGAAAAATGTGCTATTTTAGCTAAAAAAGCATTGACAAGAGATTTAAATACACATAATGATATAGAATATGTTCGTGAGATGGAAGAGGATTTATTAAAAAAAATAAATCAATTAGGAATCGGACCGGCCGGTCTGGGTGGAAGGATTACGGCACTCGGAGTAAATATAGAGACATATCCTACGCATATTGCCGGATTACCGGTAGCGATTAATATGTGTTGTCATGTAAACAGGCATAAAAAGCGAATTATATGATAAAATAAGTTCTTGCGAATTTATTAATAAGTTGCTTCTCAACTTAAGATGTCAAAAGATATTTGAAGAAATGAGGAAAAGATGGCAGAAAAATATATAAATGCACCAGTCGGCGAAAAAGAAATGTGTGATTTACAATCGGGGGATATGGTATATATTTCAGGAGTAATTTATACTGCCAGGGATGCTGCACATAAAAGATTATATGAAGCAATACAAAATGGAAAAAGTATACCAATGGAACTTCATAATAATATAATTTATTATCTCGGTCCATCACCGGCGAGAGAAGGACAGGTGATTGGTTCTGCGGGACCGACAACCAGCAGCCGTATGGATAAATATACTCCTTTATTGTTAGAATATGGTTTGAAGGGAATGATCGGAAAGGGTAAGCGTTCTTTACAAGTCATTGAAGCAATGAAAAAAAATGGAGCAGTCTACTTTGCGGCAATTGGCGGAGCAGGGGCACTTTTATCGAAATGTATCAAAAAATCTGAAGTAATAGCATATGAAGATTTAGGTACGGAAGCGATCCGAAAATTGGAGGTAGAAAATCTCCCGGCCATCGTGGTGATCGATAGCAAGGGAAATAACCTATATGAAACGGCAGCAGAAAATTATATGGTAAAATAATCAAAATATTTTCAAAAATGCATTGACATCAG
>CAYYGS010000272.1:0-3764 GCA_964471335.1 uncultured Jutongia sp. | reverse complement strand
GTAAAGGAGCTTTTAGATGATGTACGAAAGGATGCTATCAGAAAGTCTCTGGGAAAAAGAGTCACAGAACAGGTGTATTCTGCTATCATCGAGATGGTAAAATTGACACAGATAGCCAGGAAAGAAGGGCTTTTGGCACTGGATGAAGCAATAAAAAATGACATAGAAAGCAGACAGTTTATATCGGATTTAAAACATATCACAATTTTGCCAATGGGAATTGAATATATCGTTGATGGTTTAGAAGACGAAAGAATTGCCCAGATACTGACTACGAAGTATTGGGTTAAAAATCCGCAGGGAATGGAAGCCCTTTCGTATTATATTTGCATTCAGGGAATTATGCAGATTCGGGAGGATCTGTCTGGCTATTATTTGGAAGCATTACTTACCGCGTTACTGCCGGAGGAATGTATGTCGGAATACGAAAGAAGAAAAGAGGAGAAAATTCCGGAACAGACATCAAAGACACTTATGGAAGCACTTATGGAGAAGGAATTGGATCTGCCAAGACAAAGCATTATTATAAGAAATGCTTTAGAGGAAAAATTAAATCAGGTAACGGAATCTGTTATGAAAACCAGTATACAGAAGTTAAATTCAGATGATGATGGCGGGATTGCAATCGTGCTGAGAGGGTTGAGTAAAACATATAGGGAAAAGTTATTATCCTGTATGTCATCCATTCGTATAAATGTCGTCTTGGAAACGGAAGCATACATGGGACCTGTACGGACCGTTGACGTTGAGGATGCCATGGTAAAATTTCTAGAATGTTTAGAGGAAGCAGAAGAAAGTTTTGATGATAAATAAGCATTGTTTAGCTACTTTAGAAATAAGGCACTTCAGTGTAGACAAGGAGGATACGATGCTGACAGAACCTGTTAATGGACGTTGCAAATTTCTGTTATTTGATTTTAATGTGCAGATGAGTTGTGTGAGGGACATTCCTGTTGACTGGTTAAGGGCTTGTAAAAGTGGTCTTGAAGGTTTGATTCCGTTTTCCCTCGTTCTATTGGACAATGGGTATGAGTATTCTGTGCTGCTGTTTGATGGATCGGGGGTATCTGTTATAGATGATAATAGGTCAGTTTTTCACTATGATGTAAGTTTGGCAGAGTTTACGGAGGAACTGCTGAGAGACATTGAAGATAATCTGGACGGATGGGCAAACTGGTATCCGGCAAAGATCTTGGGAGGCCCGGATGCCGGACGTGAAGAGATGCTTAGAAACTTATTGGCAGATACAAAAGAAGCACTGGCGGTATATGCAGAAAAAACGATTAAGGGTAGAGCGTTCTTATAGAAGAAAGGGGAGAAAAAACATATGCAGATATCAATTTATTCCAGAGAGGCAGTAACAAAACTTTTACATTCCAATTTTCCGGAGAATGTGGCAGTGATTAGTTTTTACGATCCGCCATCTGTCTATAGTAATCCGCCAGTGGATTATTCTGCGAAAACAAAGCGTGTATTTGCAATTGCTATCCATGATATCGATTTGTCCGTCCTTCCGAAATATCATCTTACTTATGATACCTATTTTCCGGAAGCAGATAAATTAGCAAAATTTATTTATGAGGCAAAGTCGGAGGGATTGGATATTATCTGCCAATGTGAATATGGCGAGAGCCGAAGCTCCGGCTGTGCGGCAGCAATACGGGAACATTTTTATGGGGATGGAATATCAATATTTGCGGATTACAGGTATTATCCAAATCAGGTGGTTTATCACAAAGTGTTTGATGCTTTGGGGAAAATAGCAGCAGAAAGGGAGGGGTAATGCATTATGAAAAACAAAATTACAATTTATCGGGGAAGCCATCAGATTGGCGGTTGTGTAACAGAAATAAAAACGAAAAATCATCGGATTGTCATTGATTTTGGAGCCAATCTTCCAGACAGCAAGGCGGATGATGTTATGACGGATGAAGAACTTTTACATACCGTATTTCATGGAGAGCCTTGTGATGGTGTGTTATTTACACATTATCATGGTGACCATATTGGAATGTATAAAAATATTCCCAAGAATGTTCCCCTTTATATTGGTCCCACATCAAAGAAAATTTTGGAGATTCTGACTGAGAAGCTGGATTCTATTCCTCAAACAGTAGAGAAGGGACTGCCAAGAGTGCAGGGTATGAAAGAGTTTTGTCCCGGGCAGAAGATTTCTAAATTTGGGGATATTCGGGTAACGCCCTTTGTGGTTGACCATTCTGCGCTGGATGCCTATATGTTTCTGATAGAAATTGATGGAAAGAAGATTCTGTTTACGGGAGATTTTCGGGAACATGGGATTGCAGGGGAGAGAAATACTCTTGAGAAACTAATCAATGAATACATCGGTAAGGTTGATATCTTGATTACGGAAGGGACGATGCTGTCCCGCAGGGAAGAAGCAAAGTGGAATCCTATACAGACAGAAAAGGATTTGGGAAAGCGTGCCAGAGAGTTATTTCAGGAAAATAAAGAATCGGTTATATTAGTGTCCTCTACGAATCTGGACAGTATTATGGAGTTTTATCATGCTCTGCCATGGGGAATGGGCTTTGTGTGTGATGCTTACCAAGCGAAACTGATGCTTACAGCCATGGAAGATAAGGGAAAATATTATCCAGAATACAGACCGGAAATGATACACGGAAAGCCAAGATCTTTGTTTATTGTTGGAGAGATGGAAGGGCTTGGACGGGAGCAGAATTGTTATAAAGCAAAGTTTTCTCTCTTAAAGAATAAAGGCTTTACCATGCTTGCCAGGGAGAGTAAGCCGATGTTTGCAGGGATTATGGCAAAGTTTCCAGACCCGCTTATTATTTATTCTAAATGGAAGGGATATCTGGAGGGAGAACATGCCAATGCCAAGATTCAGAAATTTATCGGAAATCATCGGATGGAGAAACTGCATACCAGTGGGCATGCCTATGTCGAGACGATTGAAAAGTTGATACGCTTGACGAATCCGGAAGTGATTATTCCGATGCATACGGAATGTGCCGAGGAATTTGGAAAGATAGAAGCGTTTGTACTGTATTGTGATAGAGTGAGGGTGTTACAGGATGGAGAAGAATTTAATTTTTAGAGGAGGTTTTGCAAACGATTATTTCGACAAGGGAAAGCAAAGTTATGAAATTCCCTAATCTGGCAGGCACTAAGAGAAAGGAGTGATACTATGAGCAAAGGTATTTATGATACATATTATGCATTTGAGGTTGATTTAGAAAAAATGGAGGGGAGATTTTTATTTAATACAGGTAAAGGTGGTCAGAAGGAGGCAGAAAAAGCAATTTTAGAGCGTTTGTCTTATAAGTATATAATGTCTGCTACAACTATCGAGGAAGATCACAAGCCTCTTATTTTAGATTCTTCTGAAGTGCTTGGGCTCACTCCTGATATTTCTTGTGCTCCTATGGGAGATACTATCACAACAAAATTGGCAACAGAGAAGGGATTTATTTGTCAAGTAATGCCATGTTATTGGGGAGAAGCTATTTGTTTAGGTAATACCATATTTGTTTCAACATCTGATAAAAATTACCCTATAAGAGTTGTAAATACATTATTTGATATATAATCATATTGTAATTGTTTGCTATAAGGGAGAATGGCAAAATTATGTATCAGATTTATCTGGGTTAGAGAGTTTCATCTTCAAATAGATTGAGTATTTATGTGATGAGCGATCTTCATGGCTGTTATAATGATTTTCTCAGCATGCTTGAGAGAATCAACTTTTCTGATTCAGATCAGTTGATTTTGGCAGG
>CAYYGS010000271.1:0-3808 GCA_964471335.1 uncultured Jutongia sp. | reverse complement strand
AAAGAACTTCCCTCCCACTAAGAAATGGTGGAAAATATGGTGTATCAGGGGAATAACCGATTTTTACATCTTTATTTATCTCAATTTCTCCACCGTTCTTTTTCGTGAGTTCAAGTATCATCTTTATGGTGGTAGTCTTTCCCGCTCCGTTACTGCCAAGCAGGGCAAAAACCTCCCCATCATTTACAAAAAAACTAAGATCGTTGACGACAGATTTTTTGCCATAAATCTTTTTCAGATTTTTACACTCCAACATTGTTTTGACCTCCCTGTAAAATTCTTACTGTTACTTTCTTTATGCTTATTACTAAAGCGGTTAAATGTCGATGGATTTTTAGCCGCTTTAGTAATACTATACGCTCTCATGTTAAAGTCCTGCTAAATGCAACCTTAAGATTACCTTAAGAGAATTCGGGCATGGTTTGTGCCTTTCGCTCAAAAATAAGAAAGAAATTGACCGATAAGTTCCTGGGTGATAAAATTACAAAAAGGGAGGAAAATACTTTATGGAAACGATGAACCTTATCATAAGGAAAGGTGTGTTTACAGATTGGAATGACCTTTTACGGAATGTTTTGTCGCAAAAGGAAAGTGCAAGATACATGCTGTGGAATCCGATTTATGATGAAGAACATGCCAGAGAAAATACAAAGAAGATGATAGATTTTCAGCGAACGCATGATGCGTGGCTGGTTTATGAAAAGAAAAGTAATCAGGCAATTGGATGGGCAGGAGTTACAGAGGTTGAAGAAGGTGTCTGGGAAGATAGTGGGATTGTAATTGGATCTGAATTCACAGGAAGGGGGTATGGAAAACAATTGATGCAATGTCTGATTCGTTATGTGTTTGAGGAGAAAAAAGCAGATAAAATGATTTATTCCTGTCGGAGCGGAAATGATGTAGCCAGATTATTATGCCAGTCGCTTGGATTTACTTATATTGCTTCTGAGGATAAAATAGATCAAAGGAATGGAGAACATTATACATTGGAGTATTATGAATTGGTTCGGCCAGATTAAAGTTATAAATTGATGAAATAATTATGTGGAGGAGATGACAGATGATGAAGTTACCTGAAATGATTTTATTTGACTACGGTCAGACATTAGTAAATGAGCAGGAATTTGACGGTGTAAAAGGAACAGAGGCAGTTTTAAAATATGCTACAGGCAATAAACATTGCCTGACAGCCGAGCAGATACAGATGGAGGCAGCAGCAATCAATCATGAGTTGGGGAGATTTGATCCTATGAGGAAGCATCTTGTTGAAATTGAAGTTCCCAACACAATGTTTTCACCATACATATATGAATCACAGGGAATTGAGATTCCGTTAAGTACGTCTGAGATAGATAAGATTTTCTGGGATGCGGCTTCGCCGGGAGTTGCGACAGATGGAATGAGGGAATTTCTATGTTTTTTAAAAACAAGTGGAATTCGAACAGGAGTCATCAGCAATATATCTTATGCACAGGAGATCGTTGCTGACCGGATTAACAGCCTTCTTCCTGAAAATGAGTTTGAATTTATTCTTACTTCCAGTCATTATATTTTCCGAAAGCCACATCGAAGGATCTTTGAACTTGCGCTGGAAAAGGCAGATTTGAAGGCAGAGGATGTTTGGTATATTGGTGATCAGTGGGAGTGTGATATTAAGGGAGCGGCTGGTGTTGGGATAACACCGATATGGTATTTAGGGGCGACTGATGTGCCACAGGAAAAACAACAGAAGGATGTTTATACAATAACGGAGTGGTGGGAATTGCAAGAAAAACTGGAAGAGTTGTTGAAATAGAAAGGCTATTTAAGTCAAAATTTGTGATAGAACATTACCTGAATTTTAAGGGGAATTTGAGTGTTTGAAATAGGAGAATTTACCATGAAATTGAATGAAGAATTGAATGAAATTATGCAGGAGCGTTTTAGTAAAGATACAGTAATTGCCCTCGCAACAATCAGTAAGGGGATGCCTTATGTGCGAAACGTAAATGCCTATTATGAGAATGGAGAATTTTATATTATTACGCATGCTTGTTCCAATAAAATGAAGCATATTGAAAAAGAGCCAATGGTTGCTATAGCCGGTGAGTGGTTTACAGCACATGGAAAAGGGGTTAATTTAGGATTTTTTGGGAAGGATGAAAATCGTGAAATGGCAGAGAAACTAAGGGATGTTTTTGCAGAATGGATTGATAATGGACATAATGATTTTGAAGATAAAAATACAATTATTTTGTGCATTAAGTTGGTGGATGCAGTATTGCTTTCTCATGGAACAGCATATAATATTGAATTTTAGGAGGGCATTGCCATAATAACATTTGATAATATTTATATCATTACGAAGGATTTAGATGGAAATACGTTTGAAATTATAGGAAAAATTTGGGAAAGTGGAGATGTGTAGCGTGAATGATTTGCTAAGGACCGCAGAGCGGGAGATAGAAATTTTATGGAATCATGTGCCAGAGGGAAAGCATATAAAGACAGGAGATATTCGGAAATTGTCAGCGCAGCTGTTTCGAGAAATTTCTGATAAGGATATCAAAAATGTTTTTGCCCTATGTGACAAATTTCTGGAGGAACATAATTGGGAATTAGGTGTGATTGCATTTGATTGGGCCTTCCGTGTGAAAAAGAATTATAATGAAGAAACATACTCAATATTTTATGGCTGGCTGAAGAAATATGTCAGGGGATGGGGCGATTGCGACGATTTTTGCACGCATGCGTTTGGAGAATTGTTGCGACAGGATAAATCACTATTTGCTAATATAATAGAGTGGACGGAGGATAAAGATTTTTGGGTTCGCAGGGCATCGGCAGTTGTTCTGATTCCGGCAATCCTTCATAATGATTTTGACGGTATCGATCCGTTCATTATATCTGATAGACTGATGGATGACGAAGATGATTTTGTGTTAAAAGGTTATGGATGGATGCTTAAGTCAGTATCACAGATAGATCAGCCTGCAGTAGAGCAATATTTGATAAAAAATCATAAGAAAATGCCCAGAATTGCATATCGGTATGCACTGGAGAAGTTTGATAAAGATACCAGAAGGAGGCTAATGGCATTGTAATTAATGTGAGTAAAGAGGAGGATGTCATGGAGATTCTTTATAAAAGAGATAATAGTTATTCTGCAGATGATGTGAAGGAGTTGTTTTTATCCGTAGACTGGCTGTCTGGAAAATACCCAGAAAGATTAAAGAGAGCTTTGGATAACTGTGAAACAGTAATTACCGCTTGGGATGGAAATAAGCTGATCGGATTAATCAATACTATAACTGATGGAGAGTTAACCGCTTATGTTCATTATCTGTGTGTTAATCCGGAGTATCAGGGAATTGGTATTGGTGGGGAACTGCTAAAACAAATAAAAGAAAAGTACAGAGATTATTTATATATTATTGTGATTGCAGAGAATAAAGAACTGATTGAGTATTATAAGAAAAATGGATTTGGACATATAGATGGAAGATATGTATTAGCAATCCAGAATGAGTAATTCATACAGAAACAACTGGCAGAAAAAGGATATGAAAAAGAATATGGAAAAGAATACAAAGCTAATTGTAATTGTTGGTCCAAACGGTGTAGGGAAGTCTTCCGCTGCAAAAAGTTTTATTGCCCGCTGTCCCAGAAGTGCTTTTATTGATTCGGATTGGTGTCGTGTAATAAATCCATTTCCGTTTACTGCGGAAACAAAGAAAACGGTAACAGATAATATATTTTGCCTTATTCGTAACTATTTGCAATGCAGTGATATTGACTATGTTGTTTTTACATATGGATTTCATGGAGA
>CAYYGS010000270.1:0-3865 GCA_964471335.1 uncultured Jutongia sp. | reverse complement strand
AAACGGAATGTTTCCGATGGCAATTTTGGCGCGTTTGCAGGACGATGCAAAATTATTTTTATTTGAGCCGTGTTTTGAAATGTGGGAGACGGCATTGCATTATATGGATATGGAGCCGCTTCTGACAGATGAGAGAGTCTTGTTTTTTTTCCCGGACATTAATTCAGAAGAATTTATAGAATCGATCAGGACGCATACACACTGGACGAATGTGAAATCTCAGGTGGTGTGCCATCATACGGGGTATGAAAAGCTTTTCTTGGAGGAATATCGTTCTTTTTTGATTCAGATTCAGAAGAATACACAGATGACAAGGATTAATCGAGATACTCAGAATTTTTTTTCAAAGCGAATGGTGTCAAATTCCGTCAGGAATCTGGTGTTTATAAAGGACAGCCGTTTGATTACAGATTATGTAGGGAAAATTCCCAGAGAACTTCCGGCCATTATCGTGGCAGCAGGACCATCTCTGGATAAAAATATAGAAATATTAAAGAAGGCAAAGGGGAAAGCATTTATTTTGGCAGTAGATACAGCAGTACGCCATCTGGTAAAACATAACATTATGCCGGACGCGATGGTGACGCTGGACGCTGGTAAGCCGAGTTCTTATATTAGTGATGAGGCGATAGCAGAGATTCCTCTTTTTTGTGCGTTGGAATCAAGAGCGGAAATTATGGAGTTCCACAAAGGAATCAAGATCTGGTTTAAAAGTGGATCCTTCTTGGAGCAAATGTATGGACGCTATGGGAAGGAGTTTATCAAGTATAATCCAGGTGGGTCTGTGGCAACGGCCGCCTTTTCGATTTGCTGTGCGTTAGAATTCCATCAGATTGTCTTTGTGGGACAGGATCTGGCGTATTCCGGTGATGTGACGCATGCAGGGGGAGAGGTCTCCCATGTAAGAAATGAAGAGTATGGTATTGAGATGATTGATGGAGTGGATGGAAAACCTGTCAAATCGCGTTATGACTGGATCATTTATCGGGATTGGTTTGAGGAGTCTATTCAGGAAATCAAGTCCTTCCGCAGCGAGACAGAGGTGATTGATGCGACAGAGGGCGGCGCCCTGATTCACGGAAGTGAGTTGATGACCCTGCAGGAGGTGATAGACCGCTATTGCCAGAGGGAGGTGGATGTTGCTAAGATCATTGAGGCAGAACCGCCTACCTTTACAGAGGAGGAGTATGGGGAACTGCTCTGTGAGTTGAAGGATTATCCAAAGGAACTGCGGACGATGAAGGAGTCGGCCAGAAAAGCGAAGAGGGCTTGTGAGGAGGCGCTCAAATTATTGGAGACGTCATCAGCAGGCAGTCGTTTTCAGACATTGCAGAAAACAATTACAGAGTCGAATCGAATCGTGGGGGAACAGCATATTTATGAACTGATGGATATTTATATCTCCCAGACATCTACAGAGTATCTCGGAGATGTATTTATGGTGTCGGATGATGCCAGGCAGGACGAGATTAACATGTATCAGAATGCCTTGAAGGTGTATCAGGCAATTTATGACGCTTCGGAGAAATTATATCCGGAGTTTCGAGAGGTGATTGACAAAATAGAATAGGGCGGAGAAGCCGGATGCAGAAACGGGGATGGATATGAAAATATTATTTGTGATAGGCGTCTCGGAATATGATTCCACGAAGATATTTGTCAGGGAAATGAAAGAGGCAATGGCGGCAGCAGGCTGGCAGACAGAGGTGCTGGACGGTACGGATCAATCAGCATATGCTGTGCAGAGGGAACAGGTGACGAGATCATCCTATGATGTGATATTTACGATAAACGGCATGCTGCTGGAGGAGGGCAATTCTCTCGGGGAGAAGCTTTTGGATGGGGAAGTGTTGTATTGTACCTATTTGATGGATCATCCTATGATACATTGGGAGAGACTGCAAAAAAGGTATCCTCGTATGTTGGTGCTTTGTCCTGACAGGAATCATGTCCGGTTTATTGAACAGTATATGAAGCACATCAGCTATAGTGCGTTTTTGCCCCATGGAGGCTGTGTCGGGCAAGTGCTTCGCGAGTATGAAGAGAGAGGGATTGATGTTTCCTTTATGGGCTCTTATACACCGTCGGAAAAGGTTAAGGAGGAGTTAGCCTCCTATCCTGCGGCGATGAGGGAGCTGATGGAATCAGTGATCGCTCTTTTAACTGCGCAGTCAGACCAGACGCTTGAACAGGCTCTGCTGCAGGTTTTATCGGAGCGGGGGATGAATGTAGCGGACAAAGATCTCCCGGGCATTCTTTCTGAATTCCGGCCTGTTGACCGCTATGTACGGTGTTATTTCCGGGAGCAGGTGATACAGGCTCTGGTTCAGGGCGGGATACCTGTGGATGTCTATGGACACGGCTGGGAGAGATTTCCCGGTGGTGGGGAGTTTCTGAGGATACATCCCTCGGTGGCATATGAAGAATCGTTAGATATTATTGGAGACAGTAAGATTTCTCTGAATGTGATGCCCTGGTTTAAGGATGGGGCACATGACAGGGTGTTTACTGCAATGGCAAACGGCGCGATCTGTCTGACGGATAGCAGCCAATATTTGCAGGAAATTTTTCAGGAAGAGGAAAATATTTTCTTCTATTCTCTGCGCGGTATCCGTTTTCTGCCGGCAAAGGTGAAGAGGCTTCTGTGTGATGATGAAAAAGGGCGCCGGGTAGCGGAGGCAGGAAAAGAAAATGCGCTGCAGCATAGATGGGCGCAGCGTGCGTATGAGGTGATGGATTATCTGGAGCAGGTTGTGGATGTGATACATCAGGAGGGACAGGCTGTATTTGCGGCAGAGGAAGGGACGTACGGCACACAGGATTTGACATGGTATGAGCCGTTACGCCTTCAAAATATATCATTACTAAGAATGGCATATGATGCAGCACGGTCACTGCGCAGACAGGATTATCTCATGGGCCTGCGGAAGATGACAAGGACGATTGATCTGCTGGAGGAGATCATCCCGTGTTATCTACAGCATCAGCAGCTGCTGGAGGGAATGGGTGTGCCGGTGGACGGTGATGCACTGCAGACAATGCTGCAACAGCTTCTGGAGGCGCAGAGAGAAAGAGACTATGTATTGGCAGCAGATCTGTTAGAGAGTGTTCTGGTGCCTCTGGCCATATCAATGCAGGAGGCATATGCCGTGGCGGTGACGCCGCCCGATACGGACTGTGACGGACTGCGGCTGGAATATACGTCCTGTGGTATGTATACTCTCGCGGTACAGCGGGAGGAGAGTTGGCATTATCTTCATACAAATGGAAATGTATGGGTGGAGGCGGCTGAACTGGCTGAGAGTTGGTATGAACTGGGAAAATACCATTATATCGTATATGGTATGGGGCTCGGCTACCATGTGCTGGCTCTGACGGAACTGGATGACAGTATCGAGGTGACGGTACTGGAGGAGGATCCGGAGGTCTGGCGGCTTGCCTGTGAATATGGTGTGGGGAAGGAGCTTCTGGAAAGCGGCAGAGTAACGGTCTGTGCAGATGCCGACGGTTCACGGTTGCAGGAGACAGCAGAGGAGATGGGAGAGGAGGATGTATTTGTTATCCATTACCCGTCTCTTGGAAAGATCAGAAGAGAACATGACCGGAAGCAGTTAGAGGAATATTTTATTGAATACAGCTCTGCCAGGACGCAGCTGCGGCAGATGGCAGGCAACTTTACCAGAAACAGGACAGGCTTTATCCGGGAGGCAGGGCAGCTGCGGGAGGATTTCAGCGGAAAGCGTGTATATATTATTGCGGCAGGTCCGTCTTTAGATAGAAAGATCATGGATCTGAAGCATGTACAGTGATTTTAATTTAAACAGTATGTGTTTGAACAATATTTCTGGAAGTACAGCAGTCTGAT
>CAYYGS010000269.1:0-3868 GCA_964471335.1 uncultured Jutongia sp. | reverse complement strand
CACCGCACAGCGGATAATATCACAGCCGGCCTCCTCCAGCCTGTGTATCTGGGCCACGGTAGCTGCCACATCCTCCGTTTTCGTATTGGTCATAGACTGTATCGCCACCGGATGGCCGCCGCCAATCACACGGTCTCCAATCCGGACAGTTCTCGTTTTATCTCTGTACATCTGCTCACTCCTCTATTTCATTATCTTGATTATATCGTTAAACATCACAAAGACCATCAGCAGCATCAGCAGTACAAAACCGATGATGTGCACAAAGCCTTCCTTCTCCCGGTCAATCGGCTTGCCCCGGATAGCCTCTATAATAATGAACACCAGTCGTCCCCCATCCAGAGCCGGAATCGGTAAAAGATTCATCACTCCCAGGTTGGCGCTTAAGAGCACCGCCATATAGAGCATATTGATCGCAACCACCCGGAATACTTCATTTCTCTGCCGTCCATATTCCACGCTCTGGTCGATCACACCCCCAACACTGTCTACAATGCCGACAACACCCGACATATCATTAGCAGAAAGCTTTCCGGTCACCAGCTGCCCCAGGCTCGCAATCGTTGTCTCAATCCAATATTTAACTTCAATGAAACTGTATTTCAGCACCCCCAAAGGCCCCATCTTGACATCATCACCGGCATAAAAACCAAGCGTCTGTCCCTCATATTCCCTGGGAACGACCGAAATCTCTTTCTCCTCTCCGTCCCGCTTCACAACAAAGAGAGTTTCCCCTCCCTTTGATTTGATCTGGTTCATCGTCTTGCTCAAATCACCGGCACTCTGAATCTCTGTCCCATTCACGCTGAGGATCAGGTCACCCTTTTTGAGTCCCGCCTCCTCTGCCGCACTGTCCTCGGTAATATCAGACAGTTCTGCCGAAGCAGTCTCGGTAGATGAATAGAGAAATCCATACAGATAAGTTCGATACGTTGGAGAAATCTTAATCTCCTGCTCCTTACCGTCCCTCTCTATCAGTACAGACACATCCTCCCCGGTCAGCGGATGGAGCTGCTGGTACGTATCAATCTCCCGACCGATCGTAATCTTATGGCCGTTGATCCGTTTGACCAGATCACCTTCCTCTATGCCTGCCGCTTCTGCCGGCTGTCCTTCGTAGACTTGTATTACCCTCGGAATATCAACCCCGGAATTCCCCAAAATAATGACGGAAAAAACAAACGCCAGTATAAAGTTAAAAAACGGCCCGGCAAAAATTACGGAAAATCTCGCCCACACGCCTTTACTGTTAAAAGAGCCCTCCGAATCGTCATCCATATCCTCACCAACCATCGCACAGGAACCGCCAAGCGGAAGAAGCTTCCAGGAATACTTTGTAATATGTTTCCACTCCTCCCGCTCATCAAACGCCTTCTGACTGCACAAAAATTTCACCTCAAACTTTTCTGCCGTCTTCACAGCCGTAATCAATCTGGGGCCCATGCCGACGGAAAATTCCGTCACCTCGATCCCGTTTTTCTTCGCCAGGAGAAAATGTCCAAACTCATGTACCACCACAATCACGGTAAAAATTAATAATGCCGCAATGATATTCATCTTAATCCTCCATTCCTGCTATAGCCCCGCAAACTTTATTTGTTATGCCGCTCTTTGATCTGGGCATATACAGCCGCCTCTGTCTCCAGAATCTCCTCCAGGGACGGGGCCGCAATCACGGAGTGTCTCTCCATGCATTCCTCAATGATCCTCGGAATATCTAAATAACCGATCCTTCCCTCCAGAAAGAGGGACACCGCCTTTTCATTGGCAGCATTATATACTGTCGGCATACTTCCCCCCTCTTTCCCGGCCGCATAAGCCAGCGCAAGCCCACGGAAGGTATCCGTATCCGGCTGTTCAAAGGTCAGCCCTGACATTTGCGAAAAATCGAGCGGTTCGCTTTTCAGACTCCTGCGGTCCGGATAGGTCAGCGCATATTGGATCGGCAGCTTCATATCCGGTGTTCCAAGCTGCGCCATCACCGCACCATCCGTAAATTCCACCATAGAGTGGATCACGCTCTGCGGCTGAACGACCACCTGAATCTGGTCGTAATCCACATCAAAAAGCCATCTGGCCTCCATGACCTCCAGCCCCTTATTTACCATTGTCGAGGAATCAATCGTTATCTTTTTCCCCATAGACCAGTTCGGATGACGCAGAGCATCCTGTACTGTCACCGTCTCCAGCTCATCCCGCTTCTTTCCCCGGAAGGGTCCTCCTGACGCCGTTAAAAGGATCTTGCGGATCTGGCTGTGATGCTCTCCGTTCAGACATTGAAAGATCGCGGCGTGCTCGCTGTCCACCGGCATCAGAAGAACCTGATGCCGTCTGATGAGCGGCATAATAATATGGCCTGCCGTCACCAGCGTCTCCTTATTTGCAAAGGCAATATCCTTACCGGCGCGTATCGCCTCCATGACCGGACGAATCCCGATCATCCCCACGACTGCTGCGACCACAACATCCGCAGAATCAATCGTTGCACAGGCAATCAGCCCATCCATTCCATATACAATTTCTGTATTTTCCATCGGCAGCCGTCTCGCCAGTTCTCTTGCCTTATCCTCCTCCGACAGGCAGACAAGAGCCGGATGAAACTTCTTGATCTGCTGCTCCAGCAGGTCAATATTACTGCCCGCCGCCAGAGCTACGACTTTCATATCCTCATTCTGTTCAACCACCTCCAGAGTCTGTGTCCCGATCGACCCTGTAGAACCAAGTATCGCAATGTGCTTCACTGCCCCAATTTCCCCTTTCTTTTACACAGTTACTATAAACTTATTTTATCAAAAATACCGCCAGCAGATAGACGACCGGCGCTGTAAATAATATGCTGTCAAAACGGTCTAAAATACCACCATGGCCCGGTATCAGCTTCCCATAATCCTTAATATCCTGGTTTCTCTTGATCGCAGACGCCGTCAGATCACCAATTTGTGATATGACAGAGGAAACGCCTCCGATCAGTGCAAACTGCCACCAGTAATTTGTATTCTTATAAAACGCCAATGCAAACAAAAATCCGATCAATGCCGCTCCCAGAATTCCTCCGACGCAGCCCTCCACCGTCTTATTGGGACTGAGTTTTGTCGGCAGCTTATGCTTGCCGGCCAGCTTACCGACACAATAGGCACATGTATCAGACCCCCATGCCCCCACAAAGATCAACCATACCGTCAGAACGCCGCCCTCCAGATATCGCACCTGAAATACAAAGGACAGCATCATTGTCACATAAAACAGACCAAAAAAAAGCATTGTCATCTGCTCCGCCCGATATGTCGGCCATGCAATGACATAGCAGGCCATCATCACCATCAGCGTCACGGCCAGCCAAAGAAACATATATTGATACATATGATCTAAAATCAGTATATCCAACACAACACTGGAAATATAACCAATCACCGCAGGAAAAGATTTTTCCATGTTTGCCGCACGGTACAATTCAAAAAGTCCGATGGCAGAAATCGCCGTAATCACCCAGAACAGAGGAAAACCTCCGTATATCATCAGCGTAATCGTAATTGCCATCAGTACAATTCCACTGGCAAGTCTCGTCCAAAACATAATCATACCCCTTCTTCCATCTCAATCTGCAGCTGCAAAATCACATCTACATCAGACACCACCAAAACGACGGTCTCTGGATTGATAAAACTCTACTGCCCGCTGCAGTTCCTTTTGGTCGAAATCAGGCCAGAGCACATCCGTAAAATAAAACTCCGCATAGGCCAGCTGCCACAAAAGATAATTTGACAATCTCTGCTCTCCACTCGTACGAATCATTAAATCCGGATCCGGAATCCCCTTCGTATCCAGATAAGAGTCGATTGTCTGTTCATCCACCGTGTCCGGAAGACGT
>CAYYGS010000268.1:0-3873 GCA_964471335.1 uncultured Jutongia sp. | reverse complement strand
AAAGGCTGAGAAATTTATTCTGATTGACTTCTTCATCGTGGCGGAGGGTGCAATCTGGGATAAGATGCACCAGATCCTGAAAAAGAAGCTGGCAGAGGGGGTAGAGGTTAAGTTTCTGTATGATGATTTCGGGGCGGCCATCCGTACCAGAAAATATTTTAAGCAGATCTTGGAGCACGAGGGATTTGAGGTGCGTGTCTTCAATCCGATTCATAAATATACCGGCAAATTGTATATGAACTATCGATCTCACCAGAAGATTATGGTGATTGATGGCAAGGTGGGTTATACCGGCGGGTTTAATCTGGCAGACGAGTACGCAAATCTGGTAGAGCGTTTTGGGGTATGGAAGGACACTGGTGTCAAAGTAGAGGGAGAGGCGGTATGGAGTCTGACGGTCGTGTTTTTCCAGATGTGGGAGGCGGCAGGAGAGGCCAGGGAGCATGTCAATTATCTGAAATATAAGGTAATGGGGGAGAGGAAGGGAGATGTCTGGTGTCAGGTGATTTCGGATGGTCCGGCCAATAATCCCAACAATCCCATTGAGAGCCTGTATAATCAGATGATTATGTATGCGGATGAATATCTGTATATCACAACACCATATCTGGTGATTGAGGATTATATGAAGAATTCTCTGATCGAGGCGGCAAGGCGTGGGGTGGATGTACGCATCATCACGCCGAATATTCCGGATAAGCTGGGTGTCAAGATTCTGACAAACTATAACTACGGGACTCTTCTGCGGGGCGGCGTGCGCATTTATGAGTATACGCCGGGATTCATTCATGCCAAGCAGATTCTGACGGAGAATGCTGCCATTGTGGGAACGATCAACATGGATTACCGGAGTTTTTATCTGCATTATGAGAATGGAATCTGGATGTCAGGAGAAAAGATTCAGCGCGACATTTACGATGATTTCCAAAATACGTTTGCCCAGAGCCGGGAAATCACATATGGTGAATGGCAGAGGAGACCATTGATTGTCAAGCTGATTCAACCGCTGCTCAATCTTTTTTCAACATTATTTTAATAAAAGAGGGGAAATATGTATACGAATGTATGTAAGCATTGCCACAAAGTATTTCGGTCCAAGATCCGTACGATGTGCTGCAAAGACTGTCGGGCGCAGGAGGAAGAGCAGCTCGATGATATTGTGCAGTATTTGAAGCTGTATCCCAACAGCAATGCACTTCAGATCTCGGAGGAATTGGGGATTTCGGCATACACTGTGCTGAAGTATCTTGAGGAGGGATGGCTGGAACGTTCTAACGGGGAGTTTCAACAGTTGGATCAGGAGGAAAATACATAAGAGGGGAAAGAAAGTTATGATTCGATATATTAAGGGAAGCCTGGCAGCAGTGGGAGAGGCAGATATCGTTGTGGATAATCACGGCGTGGGGTATCTGATCCATGTTCCCGTGTCACTGATAGAGAATCTGCCCGCTGTGGGGCAGGATGTGACGGTGTTTACTTATCTCAATGTGAGAGAGGATGCAATGCAGCTTTTTGGCTTTGGGAGCATGGATGACCTGGAGGTCTTTGGACAGCTCATTACCGTCAGCGGTATCGGGCCGAAGGCTGCTCTGGCTATTTTGGGAACGATGACTGCAGATGATCTGCGTTTCGCCGTGATGGCAGATGATGATAAGACGATCGCAAAGACGCCGGGCATTGGTGCGAAGACAGCCAGAAAGCTTATTCTGGAATTAAAAGATAAACTCAATTTCAAAGATGTGGTGGAGGGCGCGCTGGAGCGCGGGGAGCAGCAGGCGGCCGTTGGCCTGCAGGCGCAGAGTTCCGCCGTGTCTGATGCAGTGGAGGCCCTGGTGGCATTAGGGTATCCGGCGGCTGATGCGATGAAGGCAGTGCGCCAGGTGGAAAATGCCGCAGAGATGACAACGGAGGAACTGTTGAAACGGAGCCTGACGCTTTTATAATAAATGTTTAAAGTTCCGCTGAGGAAGGAGGGGTGCAGGAATGAAGAGGACGATCAGTACAGAATTTATGCCAGAGGATGAAAAAATCGAGGGAAGTCTCCGGCCGCAGACATTACAGTCATATATCGGACAGGAAAAGGTGAAGGAAAATCTGGCAGTCTATATTAAGGCGGCGAAGCAGAGAGAGGAGGCGCTGGATCATGTGCTCTTTTACGGGCCGCCGGGACTTGGCAAGACGACTCTGGCGGGGATCATTGCGAATGAGATGGGCGTGAATCTGAAGGTGACCGCAGGACCTGCAATTGAAAAGCCGGGGGAGATGGCGGCGATTTTAAATAAGCTGCAGGACGGCGACGTTCTCTTTGTAGATGAGATTCATCGTTTGAACCGGCAGGTTGAGGAAGTGCTCTATCCGGCGATGGAGGATTATGTGATCGATGTTGTGATCGGAAAAGGTCCATCTGTTCGCTCTGTTCGGTTGGAGCTGCCGAAATTTACGCTGGTGGGGGCGACGACACGCGCAGGGATGCTCTCGGCACCGCTCCGTGACCGGTTTGGTGTGGTGAATCGATTGGAGTTTTACACGCCGGAAGAGCTTGCCCGGATCGTTCGTCATTCGGCATCCGTGCTGGAAGTAGAGATCGATGACGAGGGGGCGATGGAGCTTGCCAGGCGTTCCCGTGGAACGCCGCGCCTGGCCAATCGTCTTCTCAAGAGGGTGCGGGATTTTGCCCAGATTAAATATGATGGGAAGATTACGAAAGAGGTGACGGATTTTGCGCTGGATCTGCTGGAGGTGGACAAGCTGGGACTGGACAATACAGACAGGCGCATCGTGCTGACGCTGATCAAAACTTTTGGTGGAGGTCCGGTGGGGCTGGAGGCTTTGGCAGTGTCAATCGGAGAGGATGCCGGGACGCTGGAGGATGTCTATGAGCCTTATCTGGTGCAGAATGGATTGATACTGCGGACGCCGAGGGGCAGGGTGGCATCGGACCTGGCCTACCGTCATTTTGGGATACCAAATACATCGGAGGGATAATCTCCGGTTCCGTGTGAAAAAGGCAAAACCAGCGTTTTGCCTTACAAGAAATCCTTCGGATTTCTTGATCGGGTATTACTACGTTGCAAGCAGTTTTCTATTAGTGAATAAAACGCCATCAACAGGAATGTGTGACATTCCTGTTGATGGCGTTTTATTGTGATAGAGATGCTTTCTCAGATAGAACATGACCCGAACATACATTCTAAATAAATAAAAAATTCAGAAAATATTAAAAAAGGGGTTGATTATTTCCCAAAAAAATACTAAAATGAATGAGTAAGTGGAGAGAAGTGGGGGAATGTGGAAGAAAAGTCCAGTTAGGTGGAGAGGTGGTGATGGCTATGTTCATGGGTCAATACGAACATAATATTGATACAAAGGGCAGAGCTATCATACCGGTGAAGTACCGCGAGGAACTGGGCGAGTCTTTTATTGTTGCACGTGGCTTTGATGGATGTCTGTATCTGTATCCCCAGACAGAGTGGGATGCATTGGTGGAGACACTGCGGGCGCTTCCCTCAAACAAAAAGACCAGAAATCTTCAGCGTGAACTGCTTGGTACGGCGATGGATGTGACACTGGACAAGCAGGGGCGTATTCTGATCCCGGCAAATCTTCGCCAGCTGGCTAAGCTGGAGAAGGAATTAGTATTTATCGGCGTGATGAACCGTGTGGAGGTCTGGGATAAAACCACGTATGAAGCACAGGCCGCAGAAGAGGATGAGATGAGTCTGGAGGATGCGATGGACGATTTGGGCATTTCCCTGTAAGAAGTAAGCGGGCTGCTCAGGAATGGAGACGATTATGGAGTTCAGACACCAATCCGTACTTCTGAATGAGGTGATCGAGGGACTGGCGATCCGGCCGGACGGGATCTATGTGGAT
>CAYYGS010000267.1:0-3884 GCA_964471335.1 uncultured Jutongia sp. | reverse complement strand
GGTCAATATCCGGGACGCGTCAATTTCCGACATCTCTGCCAGCAATCGACACGACATATTATGCGGAATAATTCGCCTCATTGCTCCATATCTATAGAAGAATAGACCTTTCAGGACGAATTAGGAGGACTTTTATCTTGCCTGCAAAAATAAGATATACATCATTACCAAAACAAGGACGTTATTTCACCGCATTCACTTTCTCAAGGCTGACCATCGGGCTGTTTGCCCTTGGATTTCTGGCAGGGTATCTTGGCGGAAATCTCTTAAGGGAACATCTGTATGAACCTGTTCTGCTTCTTTTTCAAAATACAGTAAATGCCCTTCCCTCTCTGGATATCAACAGAAATGATGTTTTCTTCTATTGTCTGAAAGAAAACCTGAAATTATTTTTGCTGTTGGTTTTCTTTGCGTTAACTAATGTCTGGCGCTTTTACTATATCGGTTTTACCCTGTACACCGGATTTACCCAGGGGCTTTTCTGCTCATTTTGCATAATCCTAAGCGGCATAGCCGGAATTTTGCAGTATCTCTGTTTTCTGCTGCCGCAGATGCTGCTTTTAGCTCCTGTATTTATCGTTCTGATTAGCCATCTGGAAATGCTACACTCCGGGCTGTTTTCCCCGGAAAATAATGACTCCCAAAAAAGCCTGCTGCACAACAGCAAAAAAAGGCAGCTTGTTCTCTCTGGACTGCCTTTCCTTCTTATCTGTATTTTATTGTTAGGAGTTGGTGCACTTTTGGAAGGATATCTCAATATCCCACTTCTGAAATATTATCTTGCAAAATAAGGAACTGTTTCCTGCGATTATTTATGGCTTAGATGCGGTAATCTCTAAAACACATTATGCTTTTCCACTTTCTCTATTGCACAGTCATGCTTTTTTGTCTTTTTCTCATAGTTAATACCAACGAGAAGCAGATTTCCCTTATAATCTTTCAAACTATCTACATAATTTTTCTTCCGGATCTGTGCAAGCGCACCATCCGCAGAATCATTACATTTCAATTCCACTACCATCGCCGGTTTGTCAGAATATTTTTTCGGCAGATAGACGATATCCGCAAAGCCTTTTCCACTCGGAAACTCCCGGATTTTCATGTATTCCTTCATTGCACTGTAGTAGGCAATGGAAATCACACAACTCAGAGAATTTTCATCATTGTACGTCAGGATAGATGTATTTTCCATATGCGCTGCATCCAGCAGTTCTGCTACCAACTCCGCATCACCATCCCATGTTGCCCGCAGAAGACGGTCGGATGTCTCCAATGCTGTCACAATATCTTTCCAGTGATCCCCGGTGATTGCATTGCGAAATTCTCCCCGGATTTCTGTGTTTGGTATAAATACTTCTGAACTGCCGCTGTCATATGCAAGATAGCCCAGATGCACGAGCAGCGTCAGCACATCATCCTTACTCTCGAATGTCGTCATATCATTCTGAAACCGTTCTGTGTGAATGCAGACTCGCTGTCCTGCCAGCATTTCGATAATTGCATCCTTTAGTCCATCATAATTCAGATCAATATAGACTTTCAGTGCCTCATAAGTCTCTGTCTGTGTCCAGTAGCTGCCAAACTCATCAAACATCAATGCATCCACTACGGATTTTGGGTTGTAAATATGCGGAACTTTCGGAAAAGTATAGCCGTCATACCAGCTTTTCATCGTGTCAAAATCAACCTGATACTGTTCACACAGCAGCCGCACTTCTTCCTCCGTAAAACCTATATATTCCGCAAATATACGGGATGCCGTCATCGAATACTCCATAAACATATTTAATGCGGAATGCGTACCGTATTTTTTGATTGGCAAAATACCCGTCATATATGCCAGTGCAACATACGCCTTGTCCTTCAACAGGTTCCGTATAAAATCCAAATATTTTTTCTGGTCATCTGCATTGTAGCTACGGTCTCTCAAAATACAATCCCATTCATCGATGATGAATACGAAAGCGTCTTTTCTCTTGCCATACAATCGGTTCAACGCCATACTGAGAATCTTCTCATCTTTTGAAATTTCATCAGGATAAACCTCACACAGTTCCCGTATCACCTCTGACTGAAGACAGGATAACATCTCTTCTACCGAAGATGTCACACTAAGAAAATCCTGAATATTCAACATAATGACATTGTATTTATTCAGGTACTTTCCATAGCTGTCGCACTTTGCAATCTTGTACGGTGCAAACTGTCCGGATGAATCACAATCCTTTCCGTAATAAGCCGCCAGCATATAAGCTGCCATTGATTTGCCAAAACGTCTGGGGCGGCTGATACAGACAAATTTCTGCATAGTCCCCAACACCTTATTCGTGATGCTGATCAATTCTGTTTTGTCAACATAAATTTCAGAGTTGATCGCCGTTTGAAACATATCATTTCCCGGATTCAAATATACACCCATGCTGCACCTCCATCACCGAATACATTTCCTGCACACGTTCCAATACATGCAAAAACTGCTATACCAATCCTTTTGATTAGTATAGCAGTTTTCCGCTTATAATAAAACCATTATTTGTAAGGCACTGTCCTGACAATCCGAAACCTGAAAATTTCCACTTGACAAAACCTCGTTCTTTTTTTAAGATAATGTTAAAAGAGAAATGGGTTTTTTCCAAGTAAAATCTCAGGATTCCAAAGGGTTGCACATTTCTTTTTTTATTTCTAAAATATCATAAAGGTATAAATTACCATCATTTGCATGACGAATCAGCATGGATACATGAAAAATATTATACCTTTCCACTTCTTCGCTTTCTGCAAAAATCGGAAGTGCAAATCTAGAATCATACCTATACCATCCATTTCTCGCATTCCATTGGTGTTTTGCCTCATGGTTATGCTCAAATTTCTTACCCACAGCAATTTCTAACATCTCCGGAATCCCTTGTGCCGCATTTGCCTTTGCTTTTGCGACTGTTCCCTTCAAAGAATATGTATATTTGGAACCTGTGTATTCATCCGGTAGATCACTCCCTATATACACAACATCTTTGGTATCGGCAATTTCATAAAATTCACCAACAAATGCTTCCAAATACGCTTTCACATCATCCCATTTAACAGATCGTTTTCCCTTAAATCGTATATCGTTGATGATAACGATGTTATTTCCGTTTACATCCTTAACGATGTTCACATTTCGTTCCATACGCCCTCCTATTCGACAAATTTTTAGATGATCAGTTGCAATATATGAAATTATTTGAAGATAACGGAAATTATATGTCTAAAAGTTTTGCATCAATTGAACCCAAAAGAAGATGTACTACTTGTCTGTCAGCGTGTTATTCAAATCCTTGCATTGATCCGTATGGAGAGTTTTACCGTTATGAGCATGATTTTGGGACTGTCTTTCACTCTTATCTGTATTTTATTGTTAGAAATTGGTACGCTTTTGGAAGGGTATCTCAATATCCCACTTCTGAAATATTATCTTGCAAAATAAGGAACTGTTTCCTGCGATTATTTATGGCTTAGATGCTGTAATCTCTAAAACACGTTATATTTTTTTAACTTGTCATACAGTATTTCTTCTTTAATTTTCCCCCTATCATGGACTAATTCCGATCTGTCAGATATTGAAGCCCTATCAAATGAAAACATTCTTTTTTGTCAAAATTAATCCGTAATGGCACTGTTACATTTTTCCTTCCCAACACCAAATGGTATTCTTTATCCAACAATTGCCCAAAAGCCTCCACACAGTCATACACATTACGCATCTGCTTTACCTTTTTCCTTTTGGAAACAAGAAAAGCCCCACTTTCACAGGGCTTTTCTGACGTTTTCTTTCAACTGCATATACAGCCTAGCCAGAATGCGGTAAACGTCAAACCCATTCAAAGCTCGTAAGGCACTGCCCT
>CAYYGS010000266.1:0-3893 GCA_964471335.1 uncultured Jutongia sp. | reverse complement strand
TCATCGTAAACCCCAATACATTATATAGTTTTTGCTACACCCCATAAGTAACAAAAATACCTTCTCCAAAAGAGGAACAGCTACCCAAGCCGTTCCTCTTTTACTATTTTTCTATTCCATATTTTTATGAACCGTTACAGGATAATCCCTTCTTATCTGTCATATGTTAGCAATCCTTTGATTGCGCTGCAGATCCCGTTCGCCTTTGCAATATTTCAAGGGTGTCCGAAAACTCCATGTTGATTTTGTCTTCGCGCCCTACGCCTTTTTGCAGTGCTTCCGGTATTCTGCCGGACTCTGTTTGACGTACTTCTTGAATTTGGTATGAAAGTAGTCAACATTGTGGTAGCCTACTTTTTCTGCGATTTCATATACTTTTAGTGAACTATTTTCCAGCAGATCTTTAGAATGTTCGATACGGATCTTGTCCACAAAGACGTTAAAGCTCTCACCCACCCGTTTTGCAAAGAGCTTCCCAAGATAGGAGCTATTGTATCCAAAGAGCGGTGCAATATTTTCCAATTTAATATTATTCATATAATTATGCTCGATATAGTGGATGATATCATCCATTACGCCCTCGCTGGAGGGATTACCGATGGAGCGGATGATCATTTCGAATTGTTCCGTGAAAAATAGAATAATCTCATACAGATAATATCTTGTGTTTATGTAATCGATCGTCTGTGCATTGCTTTGGAAGGGAATCTCTATGTTGTGATACAGATGGGATATCCTCTCCTTGATCGATAAATACAGGTCTGTCAGGAAAAGCTTAATACTGGGGATATCATCCATACAGCGATACAGCTGCTCCTCCAGCTCATGAAGAGTCTCTGCCATAGGATTACGCTTGGCAGCCTGAATATATCCGATCAGACGATCGCAGTATTCCTGCAAAGTTTCCGGGGTCAGGCGGAGTGCCTGTTCGGAATTTTGGGAGGGGAGCTGACCATAACCAATCGTGTGCTGTCTGTGTTCGCAGAAGAAGCGTCTCTGTAACAGGCGGAGCGCTTCCTGATAAGACACATGTATCTCCTTGATGTCAGAAACCGGCCGTCCGTAGGTAATAAAGAGGGAATCCAGCGGAGAATCCTTTTGCGGTTTTTGTTCCCTGTCGTAATGCGCCAGAAATTCCTGGAATTTATGCAGGGTAAAAGAACCCTTCAGCAGGAGCACCTCATTATCATCTATCGTGATATTCTCGTAGGAACTATTTTCTTCATTTGTCACCTTTAACAGGTCGGAAAAGCGGTATGATAATTGGGAGGCGTGATGGCTGTATTTTTCATAAATGACAACCTGATATTGATCAGCCTCCAGATTCATATCAGCGAGATTCAGCTGTGAAAAATCAGCCTGATTCGTCAAAATGTCAAGCAGGATCATGCCATGTGCCTTCTGGCGGTAGTGAAGCCATGTATCAGACTGGCTGTCCTGTGCGTCGAGAGAGTCTTTAATATTCTGCACTGCGTCCAGCAGCTCTTCTTCATCGATCGGCTTGGTCAGGTAATAATCTACGCCGCATCGAATCGCAGCCTGCGCGTATTTAAAATCAGGAAAACCGCTTAAGATGATGACATGACCGATAAAGCCCTGTTCTTTGGCCTGTTGTACAACATCCAATCCGAGCAGTTTGGGCATGCGAATATCAATCAGCACCAGATCCGGCTGATTTTTTATAATAAATGAAAGGGCATCTTTGCCGTCGGAGGCTTCGCCGATAATTGTGAAGCCGAGAGCTTCCCAATCGATAATACATTTCAGGCCCTGTCGGATAATTACTTCATCATCTGCAATAAATACTGTATTCATATAAATCTCCATTCCTGACATATTCTTTGATGCTTAAATTTTACTTGTGAAATGGGTCAAAACTCGCTGTGAGATATTTGTCGTTTCCTAAACTAATTATACAAAAGCCTGACGGATACTTCAAGCGTTTTACAGATATTACCCTGGCGTGGTTGTATCAATAATGGGAGCATATCACCACACTGGCAATGATTCCGGCCAGTGTCGCAAGCAGCGCTCCGGTCAGCGTCCAGCTCATCCTTGTGACAGGGCGGTGCTTCTCATCTCCTGTTGCGATGAAATAGACGGAAATGGTGTAGAATATCGTTTCGGAGCAGCACATGAGTACGGAGGCCAGAAAGCCTTCATAGGAATCGGTGCCAAATTTCTTATACAGATCGAGTAAGAGGCCCGTAGCGGCCGATGAGGAGACTGCTTTGATCAGGGTAAGAGGGACAAGCTCGGCTGGGAAGTGCAGCTGTTCCATAACAGGAGAAAGGAAACCTGCCAGTCCTTCCATAACGCCTGATGCCCTGAGAATGCCAATAGCCATCATGAGGCCGATGAGTGTCGGCAGCACCTCGGCTACGATCCGGAAGCCGTCCTTAGCGCCCCGGACGAAAGCATCAAATATGTCAGTGTGCGATGCCAGGCCATAACCCACAATATAAAAAATGACGAGAGGAATCATAAAATTGGATAAATAAATTAAAAATCCCATAGGTGTCCATCCATGCCATATGTATTAGCTAATATTTATGAATGATGCGAGGGGAATATGACCAGAGCCGGGCAGTTGATCAATTGCAACGCCTTTTTTTCTATGGTACAATGGCTTTGTATATGAAATATCAAAGGGTGAAGAAAAGGAAGCAGGATATGACGGAGTTGGAAAAATATTACAATAAATTTAATGAGGAGAAACGGCTGCTGCGACGTCACGGCCAGGTGGAATTTATCACGTCCATGAAGTATATCCATCAATATCTGGAGGGAAAGCCCTCAGCCAGAATTCTTGATGTAGGCGCAGGCACCGGCCGTTACAGCGTCGCATTGGCCGAGGAGGGTTATGATGTGACAGCGGTAGAGCTGGTGAAATATAATCTTGGTATTTTGAAGGCAAAGGAAAGTACAGTCAAGGCATTTCAGGGAAATGCTCTGAACCTGTCCCGTTTCCGGGACAACACCTTTGATATGACGCTGCTGTTTGGTCCCCTGTACCACCTTTTTTCCTTTGAGGATAAATGCAGGGCATTGTCGGAAGCGAAGCGCGTTACAAAGGAAGGCGGTTATATTCTGGCGGCATATTGCATGAATGAATACGGCGTGCTGCTATATGGTTTTCGCGACAGGCATGTGAAAGAGTGTCTGGAGGATGGCAGATTGTCGCCGGATTTCCACTGTACTTCCCGGCCGGAGGATTTATATGATTATGTGCGTCTGGAGGACATTGACCATATCAACCGGGAGGTGGGGATGGAACGTGTCTGCATTTTGTCTCCGGACGGCCCGGCCAATTATATGCGTCCGGTTCTGAATGCCCTTGATGAGGAGGAGTTTCAGCTTTTTATAAAGTATCATCTGTCGGTGTGTGAGCGGCCGGAGTTGTTAGGTGCGGGGGCACACACGCTGGATATTTTGCGTAAGTGCGGCGGGGCAGATTAGAGAGAGAATTATAGAAATGGGGGAAGCTATGGAGGATATTTTTTTTCAGATCAGTGGGACTTATGGCGGGGAACATTTTTCAGCAGAAATGTATCAGGGGGGAAATCACGAATTTTTTACCTTGCGGTGGCAGGAGGACGAGGGACAGCTGCATATCCGTCTGATTCCCAGGGAACGGGAGGACTATGAAGGGGGAAGAGTACTGGTTTTGGAGTCGGTCAGCCTGACATTCCCCTGGGCAGTGCAGAGTGATGGCAAGGAGCAGGAAACGATTTTTATGAATGGCTATCAGTCCTGGACAGATTCACAGGAGCGGTTTGTGTCCGAGCGGGAGCCGGCTCCCTCGCCGCGGGCAGCCGATATTATGGATAAATATTTCCTGCGCCGCTATGGGGATTATGACTTCACACAGAGGGCGGCCGGAGCAGGACAGT
>CAYYGS010000265.1:0-3897 GCA_964471335.1 uncultured Jutongia sp. | reverse complement strand
CCATTCCTGCCACAGCCCCGCAAACTTGAATACAAACTTTGTTTGTTATGCCGCAGGCACAGTATTTGCAAAGCGAGCAAAGTTCACTTTGTGAAAAATTTATTTCATTGAAATCTTTAATTGCTCTTTCGTTTTATTATCGATCTTCGGTGTACTTCTCTCTGCCAGAGTTTCGTATACCTTAGGCACCATAATACTCTGGTATGCCGGACGGATAATCTTATCTACATTGATCAGCTCTTCCATACGGTGCGCACTCCAGCCGACGATACGTGCCATAGCAAAAATCGGCGTAAAAAGTTCCATCGGAATCCCCAGCATTTTATATACAAATCCACTATAGAAGTCCACATTTGCACTGACTCCCTTATAGATCGCACATTCCTCTCCAATAATCTCCGGCGCAATGCGTTCGATCATAGAATACAATTCAAATTCCCTCTTCTGCTTCTTCTCTTCGGCCAGCATTTCCACAAAACTTTTGAATGCGACCGCTCTCGGATCGGAAATCGAATATACTGCATGGCCCATGCCATAAATCAGTCCCCTGCGGTCAAATGCCTCACGGTGAAGGATTTTCCTCAGATATTCGCGCACCTCATCCTCATCCGAAATATCGCTTACATTCTCCTTGATATCCTGCATCATCTCAACTACTTTAATATTGGCGCCGCCATGCTTCGGTCCCTTCAGGGAGGAAAGCGCTGCCGCAATTACGGAATAAGTATCCGAACCGGCAGAGGTAACTACCCTCGTAGTAAAAGTAGAATTATTCCCGCCGCCGTGCTCCATATGGAGTACCAGCGCCAGATCAAGCACCTTCGCCTCTACATCAGAATATTTCTTATCCGGGCGCAGCATCCGCAGGATATTCTGTGCCGCAGACAGATTGTCATCCGGACGGTGAATATAAAAGCTCTCATTACACTCGTAATGATTGTATGCATGATATCCATAAACTGCCAGCATTGGAAATACACTGATCAGTAATAAACTCTGGGACAGAACATTATCCAGCGACAGATCTGACACATTATCATCATAGGAAGCCAGCGTCAAAACACTCTTTGTCAGAGAATTCATAATATCCTTGCTCGGCGCCTTCATAATAACGTCGCGGACAAAATTCGTCGGCAGGCGTCGATTCATAGCCAGCACCTGCATAAAATCTGTCAGTTCATCCTTTGTCGGCAGATTACCAAACAAGAGCAGATATGCAATCTCTTCAAATCCGAACCGTTTGTCTCCACGAAAGCCCTTTGTCAGATCATAAATATTATATCCCCGGTAAAATAACTGTCCATCACATGGCTTCACCTTTCCGTCTACAATATCTCCTGCCTTAATCAGCGAAATATTCGTCAATCCGGAAAGCACACCCTTTCCGTTCTTATCGCGAAGCCCCCGCTTCACACCATACTCCGCAAAAAGCTTTCCATCAATCGAATTATTTTTGATACACACATCCTTGTACTTATTTGTAAAATCCTCCATCCTCTTGTCAAAATTATTCTGCATTCCGTCCTCCAATCCCGCAGAAGCTACGGCTTATTCGCGCGCAGTGCATCTGCTGTATTCTGATTAATTTTCTGAGCCACACGCCTGATTACCTGTATTTCCTCTTCTGTTACACCCTGGAAAATAGTTTGCAGGAGACGCTGCTGGCATCTTCTTACATCCTCAAGCAACGGTCTTGCCGCCGGCTGTATCTTCAAATGAATATAACGCCTGTCGTGGCTGTCATATTTTTTCTGGAGATATCCTCGTTCCAATAGTGTTTCAATCGATTTCGATACATTGGATTTTGTGAAAAAATGAGAATTCACTATGTCCTTTGCCGTATCATTGGCATCATGATTTTCTAGAAATAACAGTACCTTCATATCCAACAGAGACAAATGATATTCCTCAACCACCCACGCATAAGTTTGTTCCTGAAGCTTTTTGTAACGTCTGCCGTCTAATAATTGTTCAAGCTTGTCATCCATGACATCCATGACATCCTCCTGCAAACCGGTCACTTCCCCGTTGGCTTTCTTACCTGCCTTAATACAGATCTGCTTTCTGATAATATATATTCGGCGTAACAAAGCAGTTCTTTTTTGAACTATTATACCCTGAAAATGATTTCTCGTCAATGGCAAGGGATTGCAGAATTGTGAAATTCCTGTTAACTTTTTGTAAAAACGTGTCATATTTATAAACACATTACAATAAACATGCGGTTAGCCCTTGAACCCTCTGTCAGATATGATATATGTAGACAGAAAAAGGGAAGCCATAGAAGCGGCTACCCTCAGAATAATAGCTAAATCAATGCTTTACAGCATCAGCCGTCACTATTGGTAGTAGTGGCGGCTATTTTCGTTTCCCCTTGAAAATTGTGTGACACAATCCAATAAGGGCAACAATGAATATTCCAGTCTGAACCAAGTCAGAATATGTAATCGTCAATGGCAACGCCCTCCTTTCTTTTTCCTTTCTGTTATTGATTGTATTATGTCTTTATGCTAATATAGTATCATTAATATCGGAATAAAAATATATCTTTATTTTATCTATTTTAATTTATTTATGGAGGTTTTATGAATAAAATTTTATTCTCAGAAAGATTGGCTACTAAAAGAAAAGAGTGTGGATATAATACGCAATATGCTCTTGCAAAAGAATATAATAAGCGTTTCCCATCATCTCGCAAAAATAGGAAAGAAGAAAATTCAGGCAATTCAAGTGGAGTTTTGGGAACCATTAAAAATTATGAAAACGGAAAATATAATGGAAGTCCTAAATTAGATATTGTTGACAACTTATGTAAGCTCCTTGGTTGTGATGTGGACTATCTTTTAGGAAACATAGAATGTGAAACGCATGACAAACAATTTATCCAGAACGAAACTGGACTTTCAGAAAAAGCCATAGATGAACTTCACTATCTTGCTGTTCTTGACAGTGCTCTCGCAGCCGAACCTGATCTGAATACAATAAATACATTATTGGAACAACTGAGTTCTCAATATAATAACATTATCCATACAATCACAGAATATTTACGAAGTAATGGCTTGTCTAAGGATATCTGGTATGATATACGTAATGAAACACTATCCGAAAACAAGCCTCCTATAAATACAGATAGAATTCGTATACCTACTCATTCAGATATTTTTGATAATCTTTTATTGATGGATATACAAAAGCGACTAGTATATTTAAAAAAAGAATTAAAGAAATCCCCCGATATCAATCAGGGCATCGAATGACTTTTCTTCAAAATTCTATTGATTTGAGATAAAACCGCCATTCCAGCAACAGTACAACAATAATATTTCATTCGCAAAACATAGTCCAACAATCCTGTCACACCATAATTATCATTTTCCAGCCTTAAAAACTTTGGTAGTGGTATCTTTTTTATTTCCTCGGTATTTTCTATATCTTACATCTTATTTATCAGACACAAAGAATTGTATTATGCGTATCATAAATATTAATACGCATAATACAATAACACTATTGCGAAGTCTTACGCTTCCTCCATCACCGGACGGATCTCCTTTGTCCGGATCTCCTTACAGATTGCATCGATAAATTCGCTCAGCTCCTTGCTTCCCTCATCTCCCGCAAAACGGCTGCGGACAGACACCTTACCCTCTTCCTCTTCCTTGCTTCCTACGACAAGCATATATGGTAATTTATCCAGACGCGCCTCACGGATCTTGTATCCAATCTTTTCCGAACGGTTATCTACCGTCGCATCAATTCCATTTTTCTTCAGCTCTGTCAGCACCTTCTCAGCATAACCCTCATACTTCTCTGAGATTGGCAGAACACGTACCTGCTCCGGACAAAGCCATGTCGGGAATTTTCCGGCATACTTCTCAATCAGCCACGCCAGAG
>CAYYGS010000264.1:0-3906 GCA_964471335.1 uncultured Jutongia sp. | reverse complement strand
CCTTGTTTCGTATTATTCGACGAAGAACCCATTCGTTTATACCAAAATGGGATAATAAAATTATACCAATATGGGATACTAATGTCAAGTAGAAATTCTGTTTCACACAGGAAAAACGCAAAAACAGCGTTTTTCTTCTCTGTTTAAGCCGCCAGATGCGGCATGGAGGATTACTATGAAGATCAGATTAAAAGAATTGAGAACACAACAACGATTATCCCAGGTTAAAGTATCTATGGATCTTAATATGAACCAAAATTCTTTGAGTCGTTATGAAACCGGACGTAGAGAAGCAGATTACAAGACCTTAATTATACTTGCCGATTATTATGATGTCTCAATCGACTATATGCTTGGCCGTACTGAAAACCCAAAAGTAAACCGATAAAGAACACGAAACCAAAAATTTGCAGGAACACCCAAGAGGGTGTCCTGCCCTACGGTTTTATATTGACAGTTCTGTTGTTGGAGGCAGACACACACCATCCCGGCACACATAATATGTTGTCCTGCCATCAATACGCTTATATTCGGGCGTTTCCTTTGTTTGTATTTTTACATCTGTCCCCAGTGGCAGCCGGGGAAAGATAGCTTTGGCTGAATCCGTGACCGACAATACAACTGTGATTTTAGGAAACGGGTGAAAATATAACAGCTGGCTGAATAAATACATACAATAACCTGCCGGATAATTCTCTGCCTGCGAGGACAGAAAGGCTAGCTGCCTTTCTGCCGCCTCCCGATACCGCTCCCGTCCCGTCAGCTGCGACAGACGAACAAGGCAGTATGCCATGACCGAATTACCGCTCGGCATCGCACCATCATATGTTTCCTTCGGCTGCATAATGAGGTCATCATTCTCCGTCCCATACAGGAAGTAACCACCATTTTCATCTCCAAACTGCTGTTCAGCCTGCTCGCAGAGCTTCTCTGCACGCTCCAGATATCCCTTCTGTCCTGTAACGCCATACAGGCTGAGCAGGGCGGCGGCCATATATGCATATTCATCCAAAAAGCCTCTCACAGGATAATTCCTATCGTCCTGCGGCGTTTCATCCGTATAAGAACCCGCTCCTCCGTGCTCCTCCCGGCGATAACTCACATACAAAATTTCCCCCTCACAGAGATGCTTCTCCAGAAATGTTTCTGCCTTTTCCGCAGCCGCAAGATACATTGAATTCCCTGTTGCGCGATACAGAACAGACATTGCACATATCATCAATGCATTCCATGAAGTAAGAATCTTGTCATCGAGAGACAATTTTGCACGGGAACTGCGGTGTTTATATAAAATCTGTCTCTCCTTGTCGAATTTATCGGATATCGGCTCTCCCTGGAGAAGGTTCGGAATACTCTTTCCCTCGAAATTTCCCGAAGGAGTGATCCCGTAATAATCACAAAAGAGTTTTCCTCTTTTTTCTCCGAGAATGTCACAAATCTCCTTCCATGTCCAGACGTAATACCGCCCTTCCTCCCCATCGCTGTCCGCATCCTGCGCCGAATAAAATTCACCATCCGGCCCCGTCATTTCACGGAGCACATATTCCGCCGTCTTTACCGCCGTGTCCAGATAAAGATCTGTTCCGGCCTTATCGGATACGTTTCCCCTTGTCGCCTGATGTACTGCACAGTACGCAAGGATCAGCAGCGCATTGTCATACAGCATCTTTTCAAAATGGGGAACAAGATAATAGCGGTCAGTTGAATAGCGGGAAAATCCAAAACCAATCTGATCAAAAATCCCACCACGACGCATTTGCTCTAACGTCACCTGCACCTGTTTCAGGGCCTCACCGCTGTCATAAATCTGAGAATAAAGCGTCAGAAAGAGCAAATTATGGGGCGTTGGAAATTTAGGCGCACTGCCAAAACCGCCATAAATAGGATCAAAACTTGCCGACAGACTTTCAGCCGCCGCTTCCGGCAGCGCTTGACGGATACGCTGCTGTCCTTCTTCCTCAAAAGGAATGATCTGCATCAGCATCTTTTCCGATAACTCCATCAGCTTTGCCTTATTATTCTTCCAACGATCTGCAACATGAAGCAAAAGCTCACGGAAACCCACTCTTCCGTAACGTGATTCCTGCGGAAAATACGTACCTGCAAAGAAAGGCTTCTGCTGTGCCGTCATAAAAACACTCATAGGCCACCCGCCTCCACCCGTTAATGCCTGACAAACCGTCATGTAAACGCTGTCAATATCAGGTCTCTCCTCCCGGTCTACCTTCACAGATATAAAATATCGGTTCAAAATCTTCGCGATCTCTTCATTACTAAAACTTTCCTCTGCCATTACATGACACCAGTGACATGTACTATATCCAATACTTAAAAAGATCGGTTTATCCTCCCTCTCTGCCCGCTCAAAGGCCTCATCCCCCCAGGGATACCAGTCAACAGGATTATCTGCATGCTGTAATAGATAGGGGCTGCTCTGTCCCTGCAAATGATTACCCATCACCCTTCCTCCATAGCCAAATGGCGCCAATTTGAACACGATCGATTCAAATTGACGCCAATCTAATGATACCGGGGTTAAAAGCCCTTTCGGGGCAAAACCGATACAAATATGTGTGTTTGCAAGCAAGCTTGCAACACCATATATTGTGTTCGGTTGGTGCGAAGCACCCTTTTACCCCCAGCACTATCTGATAAGATTATGTCCGATTATTATATTGTGCA
This sequence comes from uncultured Jutongia sp., assembly GCA_964471335.1. Lineage (GTDB taxonomy): Bacteria > Bacillota > Clostridia > Lachnospirales > Lachnospiraceae > Jutongia. The sequence continues at coordinate 1,224 of CAYYGS010000264.1, read as the reverse complement.
AAATGAAAGAAATTATACAAAATCCTGCTCCTCATTAAAACGCTGTTGCAAAATATTGCACAGCCTGTCTGCCCATGTCGAATGAGCTGTCTTTTTCTTCTGATTTTCCAGAATAGACTCCGCATAGTCAGAATTCTGCAGCACCTTCTGCACCCTTTCCACCAGGTTCTCCGGCTGATTCAACTCGTAAAGAATGATGTCCTCCCCATTATTAAATTTCTTTTCTAAATATTCTGAAGTGTCTGAAACACAGACAGAACCATTCAGCATCGCATTATAAATCCTCTCATGCGCGCCATATTTAAACCACGGCAATATATTCAAAGTGATTTTACTGCGGCACATATTCTTAATGCATTCCTCCGGTGTAATCATAGCATGGACATGAATTTTATCAGGATATCTCTGCGCAATCTCCTCCCAATTACCACCACCGTATATTTCTATAGGAATCCCAGCCGCCGCGAGCGTCTCAATCACCCATCCCTGATAAAATGACCTTACATCATCCAGCGCCTCCGCATACAAAATATACAAAAACTCCAGAGCAGCGTTTTGCGTTGGTGCAGCGCCCAATTCTTCCATATACATCTCAAAGACCTGTTCCGGCGTCATGTGGGGGTGCTTCATCAAGATCCCCCGAATCCCATCAAAGATCTCCTTGTTTGCCGGAGACAGTGAGGCATAAAGCTGATTTGCACTTGGATCTCTTCTGGTTCCAACATATAATACATCAATCGGCCTCTGCGCATATGGAATCTGCTCCGCATCTGACAGCCGCACCCCTCCGTGCGGTATAAATTCCGCCGAAGCACATGTAGGAAAATATTTTCGGAGAAAATCTCTATGATATCTGTCAACCGTAATGACCTGCATACATTTCAGATTGTATGCAAGTTCATTCTTATACCAGATCGGAGCATCCACATAGATATTATGCAGCCGAACTCCTTTAAACTCCCAGTAATTCTCTTCCACCCCATTCCGAACAATTCCCAGATTAAGTCCCACATTATTAAACATAATGACATCCGTCGTCCCATCGATTTGTGCATCTAATTCCGAAAGCTTCTGTCCGAAGGTACTTTCAGAGATATCCAACACACAGGCATCCTCCATGCCCTCTGCCATATGGTCAATAAAATAATCAAGCACAGAAAGCACACCCTTTAAAAATATAACCATGATAATCTCCATTTCTGCAAATAACTAGTACAACGAACT
>CAYYGS010000263.1:0-3910 GCA_964471335.1 uncultured Jutongia sp. | reverse complement strand
ATGCGATAGGTTCCATAGCCAAAATAGAATATTTCATCCTCTGGCGAGTTGTCCTCGCTGTCGTCAGGAGAAATTGTGTGTCGAGGTGATGCGGTGTTTTGAACACTATCGTCTTTACCGGAATTCCCTGAACCAGGACTCTTGGTTGGAGGTGTTTCACTTTCGGAGGGGGTTTCATCCGGACTCCTTGTAGGAGATGAGACAGGGGGTTGCGATGGCTCAGGCGAAGGAGTCTGCACAGGCTCCTGTGTTCCATGAGGATATGGTGTTTCGTCTGGTGGCATGGTAGGTGCAGATGTTTCGTATGACGGCATGGTAGGTGCTGGTGTTTCGTATGGTGCCAGGGTAGGTGCTGGTGTGGCGGAGATTTCCGTAGTGGTTGGCACAGTTGGTAACACCGTTATATCAGGTCCTTGTGTAGAGAGTGTAGGCGGCGGTGTAATATGCCCTACCGTCACACGGCATTGTGCATAAATGGAAGGAGTATCATGGAGAGCTGCCGTAATAACAGTGGTGCCACTTGCTTTTGCTGTGATAACGCCGCTGGAAACAGTGGCAACGGAAGTGTTGCTGGATGTCCAGTCTATCGTTTTATTGCCGGAAAAATCGGTGGGATTCCACAGGATATTTAAGGTTTTGGTGGTATTGATATCCATCTGCAGCTCGTTGTCTGACAATTCGATTCCCAGCAAGGAAGGAACGACATGAATGGTGCAGGCTCTTTGGCAGGCACGGTTCAATTTTGAAGTAGCAGTAATCGTCGTGGTTCCAGCACGGACTGCCGTAACCAGTCCGTGAGAATTTACTGTGGCGATAGAAGGATCTGCACTTTCCCAATACATGCTGGTGGGTGCACCGCCGGGAGAAACGGTGGTTACGGATAATTGTGTTGTATTTGGATTTTTGTCATTGAAGGGATCTAAAGTAACCTCTGATTGATTTAAGGAAAAATCAGTCAGGTTGCCGGTGTTTATGGTAAAAGCCTTGATTCTGTTTGTGTAAGCAGAGCTTGAAGAAGCGGTGTCGGTCCAATTTTTAGCATATTGCCCTTTGACAAAGCTTTCCCCTAAATTTTCTTTTACATCAATGGTCATGTTTATTGCATTGTAATCCGTATCAACATGATAAAGAATGGATGCTGTTCGTCCGCCTGACACGGAAAGAGTGATAACAACGGAAAACGTCTCACCCTCATACAGCGAAACCGGTGTGGAGAGGGGAATCGTATAATAACCGGCAAAATCGGTTACGCCGGTCTGTGTAGAACAAAGTGTTCCGGAATCAGGACTTGCCGGATCTTCCAGCTCTGTATAAATATCAATGGTATAGCTGACATTGGTTGTGCCCAGGAAGAAAGAAACTGCATTGAGCTGTTCGCCGCCGTCGCTGTTTCCGTGAGCGGTAAAAACATTAGCAATGCTGGAATGATTCTTTACGGCAGCCATTCCGTCATGGATGCCGCCGTCGTATTGATAATTATGGTCATAGTTTGACGCTTTCTCTACCTGGATGGCAAAGACACCGCCGGTTCCAAAGGTTTGTTCCTCATAAGGAATCCAAAAATAGCCGGATTGATATTCGGAACTTCCCCAGCTATTCCGGAACAACCAGGCCCCATCTGACTCTGGGCGGCAATCCTCAGGAAACTTTTCTTTTGGGAAATTGTCATCCCAGCCCACTAGCGTCACGGCATGATTGGTAAGATTGGAGTAGATATTTTGATAATATACACAATCCTTCGTCTCGTTGTCGACATAGGAATTACCTGTGGCATAGTAGCTTACCATCAGGGTACCGTATTCCATGATAGCCTGTTTTACAAAATCAACATCTTTCAGATTGAAAAAACGTGCATTCTGCAAATGATAATCACACTGATAGGCATAGGAATCGGAGATTTCAGGTATGTAATTGGGGTCATCAATGTTTGGGTATGGATAAGCTAAACAGGGATCGTTACTCTCCTGAATAACACCCATCCACTTTGCCATAGCATAGATGGCAGACATCGAATTGCCGCCCTTATTCATATAGGAAGAAGAAATACTGTTGTCGTCCCCTTCTGTTCCGCCCAGGGGGTCGGTGATATTGCTGTATGTGAAATGTGCCAATGCCGTTTCGGAAAAATTCAGGGTTTCCTTCGGCGCTAGATTTTGTTTGATGACAGATGATTCTGCACAAGTCAGTGCAGCATGCGCCCAGCAAGAACCAAACGGTCCCTGGTTTCGTACGGGAGGCAGACTGTCTTTCTCGCGTTCGTCGTATTTAGAAGGGATCGTCGTGCCTTTGTTGAAGAAGCTGGCACCGGTAATTCGATCAATTTCGGTATCAGAAGACTGATAGGTATTTCGATAGGAGGTCGGCAGAATAAGCGGAGTGCACTCCTCAGTCTCATCTTGAACGACATCGTTGCAAGTAGCGGCGTGAACGGTGAAAGAAAATGGCATGTCGCACAAGAGCAAGCTGATTGCCAATGATACGGGAAGTATTTTTTTATATAACAGACCAGATTTTCTCATGACTGTCGCCCTCCTTTCACTTAGCTGATGTTACGGATTGCTATATCGCTATTTGCTTCTTATTCTTAATATTATTTCATTATACCACAATTAGAATTTTGTATCAATAGCAGCGATTGCGAATGTTAGGATGAGAAAATTGAGACGGTAAGACGCCTGATTGAGTTAGGGAAAATTTCATTAGAGGATATTGCTGCTGGAACTGGTCTGACAATTGATAAAGTGAAAGAGATTGCAAACATGCAGTTAGCATGAGTCGTTTATCTGATCTTGCAATTTTCTTGCAAAAAGTTGGATGTAGGATTATAATGTGAATGACATCATACCAAAGGCAAGTGCCTTTTTGTTGTCAATACTGCAATTATTTCAAAAAAATCGTTTGTTTTTCAAGGATTTGGCGCGTAAATCCTTGTGCGAAGTTTGAGTAACTTATGATGAAAAATATTGTGTATAGTAATGTTATGTGATGTGATATGATTTTATCATATGAGACTTGATTGTGGAGGTATGGTAATGAATAAATTTAGGAAAATTATTTTGTCAATTATTGTTATTGTAGGTTTTGTTTTTATTGTTGATAATCAAAATGTACAGGCTGAATCAAATTTAGAAATAAAGGTCAAAAAATCAGTATCTGTAAAACTTACTGAAGACATTAAAGCAGTGAGACTTTGGAAAAGCTATTCAGATGAGACAAAGGAGATGTGGTTGCATAATGCGTTCTGCATCAATTGTGGAAATGCATCATTCAGACCGGGCTACAACTTACGGAAAGATAAATTTGGTTTAGTAATCGAAGGTTTTTGTGAAAAGTGCGAAGGATGGATTGTGAGGTGCTGTGATTGATGAACAGATTCTCTGAGAAAGACTGGAAGTTGTTTCGAAGCAAGATTGCTGACTGGCAAGAAGCTTACATGGAAAAGCTGAACAAGGAATACATAGAATTACTGAGTGGAGAAGGCAATGCATCAGACAAGTTTTGGGCATTGGAGAAGCGGATCAGAGAGGATAAGAAGGATTGTGGTGTACAATGTGAAATGAGCAGATCCAATCAGTTCTATATCATGATGTCGCTGTTGAATGAAGGTGCAATCACTTTGGAGGATCTTGATGAGTTCAGTGATGATCTAAAGGATACAATGAAGCATTTCTTAACGAGAAAATGAGAAATGGAGGGTGCTAGACATCAGGTGGATGTCTGTTAAGCACGGACCGAAACGGAGTGGAGAAGGACTATATGACATTACAGATGCATTATCAGGAGAAATATGAACAGGGTATTGAGCATGAGAAAATTGATTCGGCAATGAGAATGATAGAAGATGGAGATTTGCCATTAGAAAAGATTGCGATGTATTCTGGACTTACTCTGGAGCAGGTGCTTGAACTGG
>CAYYGS010000262.1:0-3915 GCA_964471335.1 uncultured Jutongia sp. | reverse complement strand
ACTGACTGCTATTTACGTTATCGCCGGCGGATATATGGCCACAGCCATCAATGATTTTATCCAGGGCATTATCATGCTGGTAGGTATTGTTACTGTCATCGCTGCCGTGCTGAGCAGTAAAGGCGGATTCATGGCAGCTCTGGACGGCCTGGCAAGGATTCAGGATGATACGGTCGCTACTACCCCCGGTATCTTTGCTTCCTTCCTGGGGCCGGATCCCCTGAATCTGCTCTTCGTCGTGATCCTGACCTCACTGGGTACATGGGGCCTGCCGCAGATGGTACAGAAATTTTATGCCATCAAAGATGAAGGCTCGATCCAAAAGGGTATGATCATCTCTACATTTTTTGCGCTTGTTGTCGCAGGCGGCAGCTATTTTCTGGGCGGTTTTGGTCGGCTTTTCTCTGATCAGATCGACGTAGATGCCAATGGTTTTGACTCCATTATTCCTACGATGCTCTCCAGCCTGTCACCACTCCTGATCGCATTGGTGGTGATTCTGGTACTGTCTGCATCTATGTCTACCCTGTCCTCTCTCGTAATCGCTTCCAGCTCCACGCTGACAATTGATTTCCTGAAGGACAATTTCATTAAAAATATGAGTGAAAAGAGCCAGGTTCTCCTGATTCGTATCCTGGTTGTGGTGTTCATTGCTATTTCATCTATTCTTGCACTGATCCAATACAAGAGCTCTGTCACGTTTATCGCACAGCTGATGGGCGTTTCATGGGGTGCACTGGCTGGCTCCTTCCTGGCGCCGTTCATGTATTCCCTTTACTCCAAAAAGGTATCAAAGGCTTCCTGCTGGGTATGCTTCTTATTTAGCTCACTGCTGATGATGGCAAATATTTTCTTCCGTCCATCCTTCCCGGTAATCATGCAGTCGCCGATTAACTGCGGTGCTATCGCAATGCTGGCAGGACTTGTCATTGTGCCGATCGTAAGCCTCTTTACACCGAAGCCGGCCCAGAAGCTCGTGAACGATGCATTTGCCTGCTATGAAAAGGAGACAAAGGTATCGCAGAAGACCGCCCTGGGAAAATAAATATTATATTAAACAATAACGGCGTTTTCATCTCGATTTGATTTCTGAAATCAGATACAGACAAAAATAGAAGGAGTGTCAACCATGATTGATTTTCACGTGCATACATTTCCGGAAAAGATAGCAAAAAAAGCGCTGTCCCAATTAGCGGACAGCGGTCAGGTAAAATATTATCTGGATGGAACTCTGTCGGATCTGCAGCGTTCTATGGAGCAGGCGCATATCGACTGCTCCGTCCTGCTGCCGGTCGCCACCAAGCCAACCCAGACAGAATCAATTAACCGAACGGCCTGCGAGATCAACGAACACTCCGATGAGACAGGGATCATCTCTTTTGGCGCCCTTCATCCGGACAATGAAGACTTCCGCGGCATTATCCGCTCCCTGTCTGCGAATGGTTTCCGTGGAATCAAGCTTCATCCGGTTTTTCAGGGTGTCTATTTCGATGATATCCGCTATCTGCGCATCGTGGAATGCGCCTGCGAATACGATATGACGATCGTCGTTCATGCCGGGTATGACAACAGCTTTCCCGGAGATGATTTTGTCCTCCCACGCCATATTCTTCCTGTTGTGGAAAAGATCCAGCCCGGGAAGCTTGTGCTCGCCCATATGGGTGGCTGGGGTTGCTGGGATGAAGCAGAGGAGCTGCTCGTGGGACAGAATGTCTATCTCGACACCTCCTTTACCATCATCCCGTTCCGCAAGAAAGACAATACCCTTGCTTCCATCAAGCCTCTGAGCACGGAACAGTTTTGCCGCATCGTGAGAAAACACGGTGCGGACAAGATACTGTTCGGCAGCGACAGCCCGTGGTCTCCACAGGATGAATCTGTCATCGCCATACGCGAGAGCGGCCTCACGGAAGAGGAGTGCCAGATGATTCTGACAGAAAATGGGAAGCGTCTGCTCTAAAGGAGTTTTGCACGCAATTCCTCCCCGCTCTGCGCAGACAGATAGGCCGGCGCAATGTCAAATACAGTCTTACATCCACTCATTCCCTCCTGATGCATGCGATAGGCAGCACGTGCATATGCAACAATCACAGAACCTGTAAATTCCGGATTGGAATCCAATTTCAGACTATATTCTATCACATGAGTATGCGCATCATTTTCACCGGTATTCCCCGTGCGTATCACGCATCCTCCATGCGGCAGTCCGCTGTGGTCTCTCTTCATTTCCTCCTCTGAAATAAAATGAACCGTCGTATCATAATCCGCAAAATAATTTGGCATTGTCTTGATTGCCTTCTCGATTTCTCCTAAGTCAGCGCCATCTTCTGCTACCACAAAACATTCTCTGGTATGCTTTTCACGAGTCGTAAGCTCCGGCTGTCTTCCGGAACGCACAGCCTCCATTGCCTCTTCCACGGGTATCGTATACTGCCTGCAGTCTTTCACGCCCGGAATACGCCGGACAGCGTCGGAATGACCCTGGCTGACGCCCTTGCCCCAAAATGTGTAATCCTTCCCCTCCGGCAGGATACAATTTGCATACAGACGATTCAGAGAGAACATTCCCGGATCCCATCCACAGGAAATAATCCCAATCTTTCCTGCTGCCCTTGCCGCCTGATCCACATTTGCAAAATGCTCCGGAATACGGGCATGCGTATCAAAACTGTCTACCACATTATACATCGCCGCATATTTTGGTGTCTGTTCGGGAAGATCTGTCGCGCTTCCCCCGCACAAAATCAACACATCAATATCCCCTGTCTTTTGCTCCAGCGCATCCAGTCCAAAAACCGATACGCCCGGCGTCCTGATCGACACGCTCTCCGGATCTCTCCTCGTAAAGACGCCCGCAAGTTCCATATCCGGATTCTGCATCACCGCAGCCTCCACACCTCTGCCCAGATTACCATATCCCAAAATACCAATTCGAATCATCATATACCTCCATTCCTATTATTCTATTATGCCATATTCTCCTGTGCCACCAGATTTTCTGCCCCATGCATCTTACGCAGCTTTGGCTTCTCGATCTTTCCTGTCGCATTCCTCGGAATCTCCTCAAAGAATATCTCCTTAGGCCGCTTATAGCGGGGAAGCTCCAGACAAAATTCCTCGATCTCTTCTCTGGTGCATTCCATCCCCTCCTTGATCTCAATCACAGCTGCCGTCTTCTCTCCGAGCCTGCGGTCCGGCAGGCCGATCACTGCCGCATCCTTGATCTTTTCAAAACGGCGCAGGAAATCCTCGATCTGTACCGGATAAATATTTTCTCCTCCGCTGACGATCACATCCTTTTTGCGGTCAACGAGGAAATAAAATCCGTCCTCATCCTGACGCGCCATATCACCCGTATAGAGCCATCCGTCGCGGAGCGTCTCCGCCGTTGCCTCCTCATTATTATAATAGCATGTCATCACACCCGGTCCCTTCACACAGAGCTCACCGACCTCTCCCTGCTTCACGACATGACCGGATTCATCGATAATCTGGCATTCCCAGCGATAACCCGGTATACCAATCGCTCCGACCTTATGAATATTTTCCACGCCGAGATGGACACAGCCTGGTCCTGTAGACTCCGATAATCCGTAATTTGTATCGTAATCATGTTTCGGAAAATATTCCTTCCAACGCTTGATCAGAGAAGGCGGTACCGGCTGTGCTCCGATGTGCATCAGCCGCCATTGATCGAGCTCATAATCCTGCAGCACCATCTCTCCTCGATCCAGTGCATCCAAAATATCCTGCGCCCAGGGAACGAGAAGCCACACGATTGTACAATGCTCCTTTGAAACTGCATCAAGGATGGTCTGTGGACTCGTTCCCTTGAGAAGTACCGCCTTGCTGCCTGCCACCAGACTTCCCATCCAGTGAAACTTAGCTCCTGTATGATAGAGCGGTGGAATACAC
>CAYYGS010000261.1:0-3940 GCA_964471335.1 uncultured Jutongia sp. | reverse complement strand
CCCTATCTTCGTCCGTTATATGATGCACTCCATCAGATCATGGGGGTGGACAGCTATCTCCGAAATGTGGAGAAGGGGTTGATTGAGGTGGCGCCTCTCGCTTATATGCGTGGACGGACGCTGGATGATTCCTTTATTATTCTGGATGAGGCGCAGAATACGACGCCGGCACAGATGAAGATGTTTTTGACGAGGATTGGCTTTGGCTCCAAAGTAGTTGTAACAGGAGACCAGACACAGAAGGATCTTCCGGCAGGGACAAGCTCCGGTCTGGATCAGGCTATCACCGTGTTAAAGAATGTGGAAGATATAGGATTTTCTTTCCTGAGCAATAAAGATGTGGTTCGACATCCGCTGGTACAGCAGATTGTCACGGCATATGATGCATATGAAAAGAAGCAGGCATACCGTGAGTCGCGGAGGGAATCAGGGAAAAAGGAACAGGGAGGGCGTCATGGAAAGTAAAATAGAAAAAAATCTTTTTTCCGGAGCGGTCTATCTGGCACTGTTGTCCGGTGTTTTGATTGCTGCCTGTCTTCATCAGCTGGAGTTGACAGATGCTCTGGTCAGGGCGGGCTATGGTGCGGCAGTAGGGACGGTATATCTTATGGTGCTCTATTATGGCGAACATCCGGCTTTTTATGAGATTGAGGATAAAATATTATATTTTCTCTTGTTAATTTTATCAGTTTGCCTGATTGGGGTTTCCTCTGGCTACAGCACAGGAGCATTCTGGCTTCTGCCGCTTGTGACGGTGGCTCGTTATTCGGCGGCTGTCATCCGTATCGCGACGTATGGAGTAATTATGCTTCTGTACTTTTGTATTTCATTGTCGATTCATGGACAAATGATGCGGATGGAGTATTATCTCATTATTGGGCTGGCTCTGCTTTTGATCTTTTCCATGCTGAAACAGAAGCAGGAGCTTCCTTATGCCGGTGTGATACTTGTAGCACTTTCAGCGGCGCTGCAGGTGCTTGGATGTGGATTTGATCCAGATAAGCTGATGGAGCAGAGATATCAGATTTTATTGGAAGTATCCAGCATGATCTTTTTGATCCTTTTTGGAGCGATTCTTTTTCTGCGGGCAGAGTATCGGAAGGAGAATTCTGCTTCTGCGCAGATGGAGGCGAAGCTGACAGGCCTTTTGCAGGATGATTTTGTGTTGATGCAGCGGTTGCGGGAAAAGGAAGAGCTGTATGAGCATTCCTGTGAGATCAGCCGGCTTTCCGGTCTGGCGGCAAGAGAGATGGGATTTAACAGTCTTCTTGCAGGGGCGGGAGGAATGTATCACGAAATCGGCCGGCTGGAATCGGGAGAGCATTATATGGAGGAAGGGATGCGTCTGGCAGAGGAATATCATTTTCCCGAGAGAATGATAGAAATCATGCGTCAGCATAGTACAAAAAGTGAACTGCCTACGAGTCCCGAAGCGGCGATTGTAATGTTAAGCGATTATATTGTATCCACAGGAGAATATTTGGAGAAAAATGGGAAGCGTGACGCGATCTCGAATGAGAAGCTGGTGAAGAGTATTTTTACAAACCGCATGGAAAAGGGAAATCTGGATCAGTGCGGGCTTTCCGGAGAACAGCTTGCCTATTTAGAGGAATTGTTTATTGGTAATATATAAATTTTACAGAAGGGGTTTTGCTATATGACCATTTGGATGGAGCCGGAAACAGATGTACCGCTTGATTTTGATTATAAAAGGGTGATTGAACAAGTTATCTGTCAGGCGATTTTACAGGAGAAATGTCCCTATGAGTGTGAGATTAACCTGACATTTACGGATAATGAGGGGATTCGTGAGATCAACCGGGAGTTTCGGGAACTTGATGTTCCTACGGATGTGCTTTCCTTTCCCATGATCACGTATTCTGTACCGGGAGACTTCTCTCATCTTGGTGATCCGGAGGAAGAGGCTGCGGTAGGCAGTTTTAATCCAGAGACGGGGGAGCTGCTGCTGGGTGATATTGTGATCTCTCTGGAGCGGGCGGAGGAACAATCAAAACAGTACGGCCATTCCATGAAGAGGGAAATTGCCTTTCTGGTGGCGCACAGCATGCTTCATTTGTTTGGATATGACCACATGGAGGAAAAGCAGCGTGAAATCATGGAGGAGAAGCAGGAGAAGATCCTGCAGGATCTGGGGATTTTGAGAATATAAAAGTATATATAGTATTTGTGGTGCGTAAGCAGTATATTTAGAGAAGCGAGGATATAGAAGGGAAGTACGAGGGATGGAAGCGGAAAAAAGGGAAAAAAGTGCTGTGGGCGGCTTTTTAAAGCAGGGTAGTGTTTTGGCAGCGGCGTCCATTATTGTCCGGATGATTGGATTGGTATATCGGATCCCGGTTGCGAATATTATCGGCGATGAGGGAAATGGTATTTATTCCGCCGCCTTTGAAATATATAATATTTTATTGATCGTTTCTTCTTATGGGATGCCGATGGCGGTATCAAAGATGGTATCGGCAAAGTGTGCCCAGAGAAAATATAAGGAAGCCTATCAATTATTTCGGTGCTCCATGATTTTTTCACTTTGTACCGGAGGGCTGGCAGCGTTATTTATGTTTTTTGGCGCAGATTGGCTGGAGAAGAATTTCTTTCGGAATTTTCAGGGAATTGCGATTCCTCTCCGGGTGCTTGCACCAACGATCTTTATAGTGGCTATTATGGGGACGCTGCGTGGGTTGTATCAGGGGCGTAAGACGATGATCCCGACTGCAGTGTCACAGGTGCTTGAACAGATCGTAAATGCGATCGTCAGCATTACTGCCGCGATTTTCCTTATGCGTGCGCATAGTGCCTCCAAGAGCCTGGCTGCATGGGGAGCAGCTGGTGCGACATGGGGAACATTTTCGGGCGCGCTTGCCGCTCTCGTTATTCTGGCATTGATCTATCTGTTGTATCGTCCGGTAATGAAAAAGCAACAAAAGAAGGACAGGGCCTCTAAAACGCTGTCGACAGGCATTGCATATCAGATGATTATCGCAACGGCCCTGCCGATCATTTTAAGTCAGACGGTATATCAGCTCAGTGGAATTATTGACGTCTCTCTGTTTAACTGGGTGTTAGGCGCCAGGAAGTTTACGGCAGACCAGATCAGCACGTGGCAGGGAATTTACAGTACGAAGTACAGGCTGCTTGCCAGTGTACCGATTGCCGTATCAACTGCAATTGCATCTTCTATGATTCCGGGGCTCGTGGCCTCCTTTGTGAGAAAGGATTCGAAAGGAATCCACGCCAGGGTCAACCTGTCAGTAAAATTTAATATGATCATTGCGTTTCCCTCCGCTGTGGGGATGGCAGTGCTTGCCACACCGATTATCCGTCTTCTTTTTCCATCGACAGATTATAAGCTGGGCAGTATGATGATGATACTCGGCTCAAGCTGTATCATATTTTATGCCTTGTCAACAGTGACAAGCGGAGTGCTGCAGAGTATTGACTGCATGAGTCTGCCGGTCATCCACTCCTCAATTTCGCTTGGGGTTCATGTGATTCTGGTGTGGGTGTTGCTTCAGTTTACGAATTTGGGTGTGTATGCACTGGTTATCGGAAATGTTACATATCCGTTGCTTGTATGTATACTGAATGGTTTTTCTGTCAGCCGTCATCTTGGCTTCCGACAGGAGGTTGTACAGAGTTTTGGAGTGCCGTTCTTAAGTTCCATCCTGATGGGAACGCTTACATGGGGAATCTTCCATGGACTGCATTTCCTGACAGGAAGCAATTTAATCTCAGTAATTCCAGCATTGGCAGCGGCAGTTCTTGTTTATTTTTTCCTGGTATTAAAGTTAAAGGGATTGACGCGGGAAGAATTATATGAATTTCCCTTTGGAAGAAGGATGGCAGTCTTTGCGGAGCGGATGCATTTACTATAAAAAAGGCAAAACCGGCGTTTTGCCTTACAAGAAATCCTTCGGATTTCTTG
>CAYYGS010000260.1:0-3943 GCA_964471335.1 uncultured Jutongia sp. | reverse complement strand
AAGAAATCACCTCTCCCGTTTACAACGAGTACGCTGCAGCAGGAGGCGGCAAAGACGTTAAACTTTTCTACTCAGAAGACAATGCGTCTGGCGCAGGCACTGTATGAGGGTGTGACGATAAAGGGAAGGGGCACTGTTGGTTTGATCACATATCTTCGTACGGATTCTACACGTGTCTCCGACGAAGCAAAGGCGGCCGTTGCAGATTATATTGAGGAAAATTATGGCAAGGAATATCTGGCGGGACAGATCGCCCGTAAGAAGGACAGCAAGAAGATTCAGGATGCCCATGAGGCAATCCGTCCTACGTACGTTGACATTACACCGGCATCTGTGAAGGAGGTACTGGGGAGGGATTCCTTCCGGCTGTATCAGCTGATCTGGAAGCGCTTCATGGCGAGCCAGATGGCGCCGGCGAAATATGAGACGGTTTCCGTCAAGATTGATTCTGCGGAATACCGTTTTACCGCATCCTCTTCCAAGGTAGTATTTCAGGGATATCTGACAGTGTATCAGACAGATGAGGACAAAGTAGACAAGAAAAAGGTATCCAGAAATATAGTAAAGGGAGTTCGTGTAAACGGGGGAGGCTTTGAGAAAAAACAGCATTTCACCCAGCCGCCGGCACATTTTACTGAGGCATCTCTTGTCAAGACGATGGAGGAGCTTGGGATCGGCCGGCCAAGTACGTATGCGCCTACAATATCAACAATCATCAACCGCCATTATGTTGCAAAAGAACAGAAGAATCTTTATATGACAGAGCTCGGGGAGGTCGTCAATGACATTATGAAGAAGTCATTTCCGAGCATTGTTGACGTGAATTTCACAGCTGCGCTGGAAGGGCTGCTTGACCGTGTGGAGGATGGTTCTGTACGTTGGAAGACAGTTGTAGAAAATTTCTACCCCGATCTGGATGAGGCTGTGAAGGCGGCTCAGAAGGAGTTAGAGGAGGTAAAGATTGAGGATGAGGTGACGGATGTCATCTGTGAGGAATGCGGGCGTAATCTTGTAGTGAAATATGGACCGCATGGAAAGTTTCTTGCTTGTCCAGGATTTCCGGATTGCCGCAATACCAAGCCGTTTTTTGAGAAGATTGGTGTTCCATGTCCAAAATGCGGCTCGGATGTCGTGATCAAGATGAGCCGGAAAGGCAGAAGATACTTTGGATGTATGAACTATCCGGACTGTGATTTTATGTCATGGCAGAGGCCGTCTGCAGAGAAATGTCCACAGTGCCAGGGGCCGATGGTAGAAAAAGGAAACAAGCTTGTATGCATGGATGAACAGTGCGGTTACGTCAGGAATATGAAAAAGGATAGCTAAAAAATGAAAATGGGGTTGTAATTTGTCGGAATTACTTTTATAATTGAGAGAAGGGACTTTATTATTTTGTGAAGGAGGCATTGGATGATTGCATCAGGAGCATATAATTATATCAATGTGCTGGAAAAGGTTGCAGATGCCAGTTGGGCGAGAAACTCTCTGATTTCCAACAATATTGCCAATGCAGATACACCTGGCTTCAAAAGGAAGGACATGTCCTTTGAGGCGTATCTGCGGGAGGAAATGAGTACGGCTTCTTCTCTGGATGACGCTGTGGCATCAACGGACCTGCAGGTGTTGAACGGTCATACATATACAGATTACGCATCTGTCAGTTATCGTTTGGACGGCAATAACGTAGATATTGACACAGAAAATTCCTATCTGGCACAGAACCAGTTAAAATATTACACAGTGTTGGATTCGATTTCACAGGAATTTAACCGTCTCAAGTCCGTGATGAAGAGCGGAAGCGGTTCATAATGTGATTTCCCTGTTTTAACAGATTTTGCCTGTAATGGTGTATTCTTCTATATATCAGGAGTGCAGGCAACGAGAAAGGCATGGTTATAAAATATGGGTGTTTTTTCTGCTATGGATATTAGTGCCAGTGGTATGACGGCACAGAGAACCCGTCTGGATGTGATCTCACAGAATATTGCAAATGTAAATTCTACGAGGGATGCGGACGGAAATGTATACAATAGAAAAACGGTAGTATTTCAGGAGAGAAACTATTCTTCCTTCAATGACACGCTTGCTGCTGCAACGGGCAGAGTTGGCAATGGCGTGAGGATCACAAGAATTGTAGAGGATAAAGAGACGGAGGGACGTCTTGTGTATGATCCTTCTCATCCGGATGCGAATGAGGACGGATATGTGATGTATCCCAATGTCAATACGGTGACAGAGATGACAAATATGATCGATGCCAGCCGTTCCTATGAGGCGAATGTCACGGCCTTCAATGCGACGAAGGGAATGCAGCTGAAAGCGTTGGATCTCGGAAAGTAATGTCACTTCCGAAAATGATATATAATACGGGGGGAAGCTTGAAAGTTCCTTTCAGGCAATTTATTAATGCGTCCTCGCTTTCAGAGGGGCATTAAAATCGAGTGAGAAAGAAGGGTTATAGTTATGAATTTAGCGGCACTTTCTAATGTTGATTTGATGTCAGCGTACAAGGTACCAACGATCACGTCAGAACTGGATGGGTCCGCATCGACTGTGAAGGAAGACAGTGCGTTTGGTGCGCTGTTTGATTCGGCAGTGCGTATGATTAACCAGACAAATAACTACAGCAATGCGGCAGAGGTGGAGGAGATCAAATACTCCCTCGGCGAGACGGAGAGCCTGCATGATCTGCAGATTGCACAGCAGAAGGCAAATGTGGCGTTGCAGTATACGGTTGCTGTAAGAGATTCCTTTATGTCAGGCTATCGAGAGATTATGAATCTTCAATTTTAGAGTGATATATGAACTGACAAAAGTTAGGAGAGTTGGGTTATGACAGAGCGAATCAGGGAAATTCCTGCAAGATTTGTAGAATTCTGGAATAAATATACTAGTAAGCAAAAAACCATAATAATCGCGGTGCTTTGTGTGGTTTTGGTTTTGATTGCAGTTGTGGGATATTTAGTTTCACGCCCTACATGGACGAAGCTTACGAGATTTAAAGATTTGGAAGATGCCAGCGCACTTGTAAATGAGCTGGATACACAGGGGATCAAAAATAAGTCCTCCAGGGACGGATTGACGATCTATGTACACGACAATAGAATGACAGATGCTTTTTACAGCATGAGTGATGCAAATCTGGTGGACAAGGGGTATACCTGGGACAAGGCTTTTGATAATAGTCTTTCGACGACGGAAAGCGAGAAATCTCAAAAGAGGCTTCTTGCCCTGCAGAGCGACATCAAGAAAAGCATTGAAAAATATTCCTTTGTGGATGATGCAGATATAATTATAGATGTACCAGAAAGTACATACAGCATTCTTGATGAGGAGAATGATACATCGATCACGGCGAGGATTACTGTCAATCAGGAGCATGCAGACCAGTTGAATTCTGATACATCTGCTGCGCTGGCTGGCTGGCTTGCTAATGCGGTGGGAACAGATCTGGAACATGTCCTGATTAATGATAACGAGGGCAATTGCCTGTATAATGGTTCTGTCGGGGATGGACTCGGTGGAAGCATTACAGGGGGTATCACTGAATTCACAGAGAAGCTGCGCAATACGATTGCCAGCAATGTGACAAAGGTCATGATCAAGAGTGGTTATGATGATGTAGAGGTTGGTCTGCAGGGGCTTCGCTTCAATACAAGCAAGATTGAGCGCCTGACAAAGACATATAGTGTAGACGAGGGACGTGACTACGGATATCCTACGAATTATTATCATTATAAGACCGAGGGCAATTCCGGAACAACAGAGGGAATTCCCGGGACGGATTCCAATGACAATGATGAGCTGGATTATGTCTTAAATGCAGGAGGGAACAGCTCTTCTTCTCTGGAGACGGAGAGACTGGAGCAGTGCCTGACAAATGAGACCATTGAGAATATGAAGCAGGAGATACCGGCGATTGAGTTTGAAAACTCATCCCTGG
>CAYYGS010000259.1:0-3946 GCA_964471335.1 uncultured Jutongia sp. | reverse complement strand
TGATGAAGGTGTTTGGATATCGGAAAGGGGAAGTCAGAAAGTTGTACCTGAATGGCAATCTGTTGATTGTGATGGTAAGTGCCCTGTTGGGAATTCCTTTATCCAAGGTCATTATGGACAGCATGTATCCCTATCTGGTATCGAATGTTGCCTGTGGAATCAATCTTGTTTTCTCCTGGCAGATGTATGCAGGACTATTTGGGGCAATCTTGATTTTATATTTTATCATTAATCAGATTCTGATGCGGCGAGTCAATAGTATTCTGCCGGCAGAGGTGCTGAAAAACAGGGAATAAACGGATTTCTCAGTTGACAAGAGTAAGTTAGAAGGAGTATAATTATAACAAGGTTAGCGGCTGCTATTGCAAGGTAGCCGCTTTTATATGTGTAAGGCAAAGTGAGGATAGCTGTTGATAACTTATTTCAAAATAGCGGATAGGGGATGTTATTAATGAAAACAAGAAAATTGAGCATTAAACTGAAAATCATGCTGGTTACCAGCATCATGATGATTCTTTTGACACTACTCCTGGGATTTAACTTTTACAATCGTTTACAGAAAGATATGATTGCGATGGGCGTCCAGCAGGCAAAAGCATCTGCTGCAATTGCGGCACAGATGGTTGACGCAGGACAAATTTCTGCATTAAGTGCTGGAGATGAGGGTACGGACGCCTACAAAACAAATCGCAGTTCACTGCTGAGTATCAAAAATGACTGCAATGTCGCATTTTTATACACGCTTACCACCGATGGCAGTTCTGTATATTACGGTATTGATACGGATGAGGTAAATACGTGTGCAATCGGCGAAAAATTTGCTACCTCTTATAGTGAACTTGCATCCGTTTTTTCCGGCAAGGAATATGTTCAGGATTATATTGACCGTACGAGTGACGGGGACTTGATTACGGTTTACAAGCCGATTACAGATGACGCCGGAAATATCGTTGCAGTCCTTGGCAGTGATTACGATGCGGCAAACATCGTCAACAGCCTGGATAAGTCCAGAAACCGCATTATCCAGATTGGTATTATCGGCATTGTGATTGCCATGGTGCTGTTGAATCTTGTCCTCAGCCGGATTATCAAGAGCGTACGCCTGATCAATGAAAAATTAAATGAACTGGTACATAGTGAGGGAGATCTGACGCGCAAATTGGAAATTTCTTCCGGAGACGAGATGGAACTGATGGCGGGAAATGTCAACGAACTGCTCGGATTTATCCGTGGCATTATGTTGGGAATCTCAGACAGCGCGGGTGAGTTAAACATCTCTACCGATGTTGTTGCTACGAATCTTGGAAATGCCAGGGAGAGTGTTCTGGGGGTATCTGCAACCATGCAGCAGATGAGCGCTTCCATGGAGGAAACAACCGCGTCATTGGGACAAATCAACGACGCAGTTTCCGATATCTACCAAAATATAGATAATATCTCAAAAGAGGCAGGGGATGGCGATTTACAGACAGAGCAGATTAAAGATAAGGCACAGGCGATTTATCAAAAAGCCGGAGAAGAACAGCGCAATGTCCACGATAGCACAAAGAAAATGGCAGATTCTGTCAGTGAAAAACTGGAAAAATCAAAGATGGTCAACGAGATTACGCTTCTCACAGACAAAATCATAGAGATCACTTCGCAGACCAACCTGCTGTCCCTCAATGCCAGTATCGAGGCAGCACGCGCAGGCGAGGCCGGCAAGGGATTTGCTGTTGTCGCTGATGAAATCGGCAAACTTGCCACAGATTCGGGGGAAGCGGCAAATCAGATCAGTCAGGTCAGCGGAGAAGTCATAACTGCTGTAGATGAACTTGCAAATGAAACTTCCAAAATGCTTCGGTTTATGGACGAAGTGGCAGTCAACGGATATGGAGAACTGCTGGCTACCAGCGAGGATTACCGCAAAGATGCCGAGAATATCCATGAGATGATGGATCGCCTCTCCCACGATACGGAAACAATCAAACAGGTGATGGACACCATCCGCGAAAATATCCGCGAAGTCAACATTGCCGTTGAGGAGAGCGCAAAAGGTGTCGTTGATGTCTCTGACAACACCACGGAACTTTCTAACAATATTCGTGATATTGAGCAGAAAGCAGATGTGAACAAAAATGTCGCTACACAATTGGAGGATGAAGTTAGCAGATTTAAGTTAAATTAACGCAATGTTTGAGCTGCGAGCAGCAGCTATTCAGAAAGCAGGTGGATTCATTGAAAAAGATTTTAAGCGTGTTAATATTAGCATTATTTCTTACATCATGTAGCAGAAATAGTACTCAGGATCAGACACAGGATAGTAATGTGACGATATCCGATGATCTTCAGCAGGAATTTACTGTAAAGGAAAATGAAAAAATCAAACATATTTTTGAGGAAGGGAAAAAACAAAAATATGGAGTGGAAATGGTGGAGAATTATTTTCAAAACGCAATGATTAAGGGAGAGGATGGAAATTGTTACTATTATAGAAGACAGGAGAAAGCAGGGAAAGAGACGATTGTATTTTACAGGAATAATAATGAAAAGGTGTGTGAGACGGAGGTGCCGCCAAACATAAAGAGGCATATTATAAATCGTTTTGTACAATATCAAGATTATTTTTTTGTTGAATTCTTTGCCGACAAGCAATATTTGTCAGCAATACGTATAAAAGACGGCACTTGGGAGGAAATAATAGAAAGTCCGGGAGCAGTATACAAAATATTTATTTATGATAATAAATTTATCTGTGGATATGGTGAGCATGTTGTGGTATATAGCCTGACGGGCGAAAAGAAAGAATATGATTTAGAAAAGGATAATGCAGAAGTATCAATACAATGCATTGTTGATGAAAAAATATATTATTTTTATGGGGTGGAAGATGAGGAAAATGATGAAAGTGAATGGGAGGTAAAATGTTGTGATTTGAATGGAGAAAATAAAAAAATTATCTTCCATTATCTTCATAATGGTTGGTTTTATCTTGAGGATTTGAGGTTTGAGGATCAATATATGTATCTATTGGCTGATTCTACATTATTTCGGATACCGCTTTATGGAGGGGAAATTGAAAAGCTTAATAGAGAGACTTATTTTTATGATATTTCAGATACGTATATTTTCTTTTTGGGTGAATCGGATGGAAAATTATATAAGATAAAAAAAGATTTATCAGGAGAAATTATACTGGTAAAAGAGCCAGGGCCATGTAATCTGGATATTCCGTTTATATGTACGGGTAATCATATTATGTTAAAGGAATGTGATGACGATCAAGAGGACTTGATAGGGGATATGGCAGAAGAGGAAATACCTATCCCTGTCGAATATGTAAATGATTACAGCTGGATGACAGAAGAAGGAACGATTGAGTATACCGTTAAGGGGATTCATTTTTCAGAGAAACAATATAAGAAATACAAAAAGGAGATAGATAAATTGAGGTAAAACAGGTTTTGTGTTACAATATTCGTGTGTGAAAATAATTACGAAAAAGGGAGAACACCTGATGGCAGAGATCATAAATGGTAAGGAACTATATAATATCGTTCGGAAAACACTTTCTATGATGAATGAGGAAGTAATTCGGCATGGAGAAATCAGTGGATATATTCTATATAAAATGCTGCAGATGGATAATCAGTATAATAAGCAGGATTTAGTGGATTATACTATGGTTGGGATTTTGCATGATCTGGGAATCTACAAGATTCAGGATTTTAATGATATTGCGACTTTTAAGCCGGTGAATGCATGGAGCCATTCTATTTATGGATATTTATTTATGCGTGATTTGTCTCCATTTTCAAAATATGCAGACATCGTGTTGTATCACCACTTGTATTATAATAAATCTCGTTACATTAATAGCGAAAATAGCACCGTGATTGAATATCTGAATTTCGCAGATAAGATGGATGCCTTTCTGTTTGACAAGGATTCGCCGATTCGTGCCACT
>CAYYGS010000258.1:0-3959 GCA_964471335.1 uncultured Jutongia sp. | reverse complement strand
TCCACATATTTTATATGGATTTATCCCCTTGTTTTAACCGCATTTCACGCAATCTCCGATAGAAAGTTGATTTGCTCATTTGACACTTTTCCAGAACTTCATCTATTTTGATATTTCCTCGTTTCCATGCTTTTACAATACTTTGAAAGTTATCTGGCACTTTAGATTCTGGTCTGCCAAATCGGACACCACGTTTTTTCGCTGCTGCAATGCCCTGTTCCTGCCTTTTACGGATATTTTCCCTTTCATTCTCTGCGACAAAAGAGAGTATCTGTAGTACCAAATCTGCAATAAATGTCCCCATAAGGTCTTTTCCGTTCCTTGTATCCAATAGCGGCATATCTATTACGCAAATATCAATGCCAATCTCCTTTGTAAGCATACGCCACTGGTTTTGTATCTCCGCATAGTTGCGTCCCAGACGGTCAATGCTCATGATATAGAGTAGATCCCCCTCCTGTAGTATTGATACCAGTTTCTCGTAATTCGCTCTGTGAAAATCCTTACCTGACTGTTTATCCATAAAGATATGACTGGCAGAAACACCAGCTTTCTTTAGTACAATCATCTGACGGTCTTCATTCTGTTCTATACTTGATACACGCACATATCCATATACATTACCCATTTTTATTTCCTCCTTAAAAAGCGTTACGAAAAACAATAAGTCTTCCAAGCTGCTTTGACAAATAAGTCTCTCTCAACCGATATATTTTTCTCCTGTGCAATATATTTTGATATCCCGCTGTTGTAAACCACAACGCAAAAAAAGAAAAATTTATTTCACTATCTGTTGACCATTTTCTGTGTTTGATTGTATATATAGTGAAGGGAGGTTAAGAGATGAAGTCAAAAACGAGTGCTCAGGAATTTGACAATATTTATGAACGGTACAAAAAGCTATTGTATCGTATTGCGTACACATATCTGAAGAATAGTGACGATGTGGAAGATGTCCTTCAGGAAGTATTTATCAAAAGATTGTATCATGCCCCCCTTTTTGAGACGGAGGAGCATGAGAAGAGATGGATGATACGGGTCACTGTTAATCTTGCCAAAAACCAGCTCAGAAGTTTCTGGAATAGCAACAGGACAGAATGGAGTGATTTTCTGGAGGCACCTGAAATTCTGCAGTGGTTGTGGGATGAAAAGGACAAGAATGTTTATATGGAAGTAATGTCGCTGCCAGATAAGCAGAGGATTGTCATTTATCTGCATTATTTTGAGGGATATACGTGTAAAGAGATTGCAGATATTTTAAAATGTAAGGAATCCGCCGTGAAGATGAGATTAAAAAAGGGAAGGGATTTGCTGCGGGTGAGTTTAAGCGAGGGGGGATTTGCATGGAACTGAAGGATTATAAAGATATGTATCAAAAAATGGACATGTCCGAAGAAATGAATGAAAGATTAAAAAATAAAATAAAGGGGAATCAGAATAATATGATAAATTTTAAAATCAAAAAAATGGCAGCGGCGGCAGCAGTAGCTTGTCTGGCGTTGGTAGGCGGGGCATCCGTATATGCAGCCACAGGACATTTATCCTTGCTGTCGTTATTTGCCAATGACAGCAGCGATATACAGAACCAGGCAGCCAGATTGTTGGATAAAGATGTTGTACAGGAGCGGGGAGACAACATAAAACAATCAGACCTGGCATCCTTTCATATCAGAGAGGCAATTTGTGATAATAACAGGGTAATTGTACAGGTGGCCGTCAAGGCAAAAGATGCGGGGAAATATCTGCTGGTCCCACAGGACTGTATACCGGAAGAGGATTCTGTTTTAAATCTTGGTATGAAGGATGTTGACGTTGACGGACATATGTTGGTGAAGGATTATGCAGATAGTATCGGCAAGAAATGTCTGCGTGTATCTGCAAGTGTAGCCTGCAAAGCAGCAAGCCAGTCAATCAATAACAGCATGGAAAAGGATGGCACATTAGTCTACACAATCAGTTTTCAGAATGAGGAAAAGACAAAGACGCTGAATTATACCTGTGATACATGTGTTCATCCAACGGATGAAAACGGCAATGAAGATGATCTGAAGGATAAGATTACGTTTACCTTGACAGATAAATCAGATGTCAAGACAGTAAAGTATCTTCCGGTTTCCAGAAAGAAGATTGCAGGAACAAACCTTGTGGTTGATGAGGTGGTATTTGAGAAGAGCAATCTTAATATGGCTTGTTATGTGAAGTACCATTATACAGGAGAAAAGAAGGACTGGATTAATACGACGGATGCCGACATTGGCTTCTTTATGCTGGATCAGAATGGGAACATTATTGATTCAAAATCCGGCGAGGGCGTAGATACAAAGGGACACTCGGCAACACAGCTGGACAATTACACTCCACAGGATTTGCCTGACACCATCTCCTTCATGGCAAAGGATGTTTTCGAGAAGAATATATACGGAACTGTAGATGTAAGATTAGAGCGATAAACATCCAATAAATGAAATAGATATAGGTGTAAAAACTCCCACGACCAGGTTGTGAACTGGCGTGGGAGTCTATTATTTTAGTGGTTAATTCATGGATATTTTTCACATTGCAGTAACTTAAATTTGAGTTACAATTTCCTCTACCATCTCAGGGCGGTTCATCGTATAGATATGAATCCCATCCACACCATGTTCTTTTAAATCAAGAATCTGGCGGATGGCATAATCAATTCCGGCTTTCCTCATTTCCTCCGGCTTTTCGCAATAGTTGGCAATCATGTCAGAAAGTTCTTTTGGAACAGAAGAACCAGACAGGCTAACACTTGTTCCGATTTGCTTTGCAGAAGTAATCGGCATGATACCTGCACAAATTGGAACGGTGATTCCGATATCCGCAGCACGTTCCTGAAAATGGTAAAAAACATCATTGCTGAAAAAGAGTTGAGAAATAAGAAATTCTGCACCAGCATCTACTTTTTCTTTTAAATGTTTTAAGTCAGTTTCAAAGCTTTCAGCTTCGAAGTGTTTTTCCGGATAACAGGCGCCAGCAATTTTCAGTGCAGTATGTTCCTTTAAATAACGTACCATATCTACCGCATAGAAAAATTCCCTGTTTTGAAACTGTTCATCGGTCATTGTTTTTGGTCTGTCGCCACGAAGTGCCAGTACATGCCGGATTCCCTCTTTTTCTAACATTTTGCAATTAGCTTCCAAATCGGATTTCTGAAAACCAACACAGGTAATATGTGCAATTGCGTCAATATGGAGCGTATTCTGAATATAAGATGCAATTTCCATCGTTTTACCGGATTTCGAACCTCCTGCACCATAAGTGCAGCTTATAAAATCAGGCTTCAGGGCGGCAAAACTGTCAAGTTTGTTGAAAATCTCCAGGAATTCGTCCTCTGTCTTTGGTGGAAAGACCTCAAAGGACAGGCTTGTTTTCGCTTTATTTAATAAATCGTTTATCATAAGTTCCTCATTTCTGCGCTGTCTTTTTTACTTTGGACTATATCTTTAAAAACATTCTGTGCATGCTATTCCTGCATAGTGCCACAGCGCGAGCATTTTTATTAAGTATATCATAAATTCTATTATGAATAAAGAAAATGATGTCACATCAAAAAGGGATACCAAAGGAATTCACTTCCCTTGATACCCCATTTTATCACATTTCTTAACTATCAGATTTCTGCGATTTTCTTATGATTAAGCATTAACAATCTTGCCAAAGTCAGCCTTAAGAGAAGCGCCGCCAATCAGGCCTCCATCAATATCCGGCTTAGACAGCAGCTCTGCCGCATTGCCTGCATTCATGGAACCGCCGTACTGGATACGCACAGCCTCCGCAGTCGCCTGATCATAAACCTCTGCGATGCAGTCACGGATTCCCTTGCATACCTCCTGTGCCTGATCAGCCGTAGCCGTCTTGCCTGTTCCAATCGCCCAGATCGGCTCATACGCAATGACCAGCTTCTTGACCTGGTCTGCTGTCACTCCTGTCAGATC
>CAYYGS010000257.1:3286-3991 GCA_964471335.1 uncultured Jutongia sp. | reverse complement strand
AATCGTCATATACTCATTCTCTTTATCCATACGTTTCCTCCACGCCACATCTTCTGAGGCCTTCTCTTGGAATTTCCTGGGAAGTACGGATATCCAGTATGCTCTCGGTCTCCGTAGCTGCGTTCTGATACCAGATTATGGCATCCCCCATATCTCCATTTTCCTCATAGAATTTTCCAAGCTCACAGCAAATCTCTGCACAGGATGTTGTCACTGCGTCCTTAAGCGCAAAACCAAAAAACTTTGGCAGATTTCCTTTGACACGATATGCCTTCGCCAGCACACACATTGCCTCTTTGACCTCATCCATCGTCCGCCCATCTTCAGTCAGCGTTTTTTCAAAGACCGGAATTGCATCAACAAAATCCTCGTCCGCTCCTGAATGGTACAGTTCCATTGCATACATATGATGCAGCTTACCGGAAAAACGTCCATCTCTTTTGCCTGCCTGCAAAAGAGCCTGTAAATCCCTCGCCGCATGATTTCCCACCGGACAATGCTGTATCTCAATCTGGCTGTCATACACTATAGGTTCGGTGCGAAGTGTTTCATGAATAGGATCGATCCAGACAAAAGGACGGAGCCTGCGGTATAACTTAGGTCGGTATTCTTTCTCAAAATTGTAAACTGTATTATTTTCCCCACTGGTGCAATACAACATCTGTACCATCTCAACTTCCGGCAAAAGTACCGCCTTTAACTGCT
>CAYYGS010000257.1:2638-3276 GCA_964471335.1 uncultured Jutongia sp. | reverse complement strand
GGGGACAAAGAGCGAACGCGGTATTTCTGCCTCCAGATACCGATTTTTACCTCTAACGTAGCGTGAAGGTACGTAACCGACAATGCTATTGAGACATCCGAGACCCATATACACTGAGTACCGCCTTTAACTGCTTTAACCGCTGCTGATTGTCCGCATCAAGATATTCAACTGCATCCGCAGTATAAATATACTCCTTCGTTGCCTTAGACGCGGCAAAATTCCTGGCATCCGCGAAGCTCCCTGTCCACGCAAAATCATACACCTGTCTGGTATAACGCCCCGCAATCTCTTTGGTAGCATCCGTCGAGCCGGTATCTACAATAATAATTTCATCCATATAAGGTGCCAGGCTGTCAAGGCAGCGGGCAAGCACCTTCTCTTCATTTTTTACAATCATGCATAAGCTAATACTTACCATCACTGCCTCCCCTCATTGTTTACTGCTCCTCATCGCCCGAACGTTCATTCACGTCATCCGGATTATCCGGGTTATCTGGTATATCGTTAGGATTGTCATCCGGGTTATCTGGATTATCCGGTACATCAACCGGATTGTCATCTGGATTATCTATTGGTTCCTGTGGCTCCGGTGTTACCTCCGGTTTCTTTGTCGCCTTTGGCTTCTCCGTCTCCGC
>CAYYGS010000257.1:0-2628 GCA_964471335.1 uncultured Jutongia sp. | reverse complement strand
GTTCTCCATCGTCAATGATCTGTCCTGGCTCCTCTGTCGATTCATTTGTATAGTATGAATTATCATCATCGTTAGGTTTAGACACACTCTCATAACTTTGGAATTCTCTATTCTCCAGCTTTTCGTGAATCTGCTCCATATAAGTACGCCATATCGTCAGTGGATAAGTATTTCCATACAAATCACTCATTTCCCTGGGTGCATCATAGCCAACCCAGACTGTCGTTGTATAATACGGGGTAAACCCACAGAACCATCCATCCTTCTGTTCGCTGGTTGTTCCGGTCTTTCCGGCACATGACATATTTGTAAGTCCTTTGCCTGCCGCTGTACCACGAATCAACACCCCGGTAAGAATATCTGTCATCATACGCGCAGCATTTTCTTCATAAATCTGCTTCTGGTACGGACTTTTCGTATTATTAACTACAACCTTCTCATTTGTATCCAAAATCCTTCTGATACAAGTCGGCTCACGGAACACGCCACCATTCTCAATCGTTGCGTACGCCGATGCCATTTCTACTTTGCTGACACCATTAGCCAAACCACCAAGCGATGCAGCGGGATAATAGTCGTTATCATCAATCTCAGCAAAATTCATCTTTTTCACATAGGAAAGACCAACTTCCGGCTCCAATTCCTCAAAAAGTTTCCATGCAACGACATTTCTTGATTTCTCAACGGCAGTCCTAAGCGGAATCTTTCCGGAATAAACACCACCTGAGTTTCTTGGCCCGCCTTCAAAATAAGTATCATCCACAATCGTATTCGGCGTATATGAACGCTCCAACTGCGGCGTATAGACTACCAGCGGCTTAAAGGAACTTCCCGGCTGGCGATAACTCTGGTAAGCACGATTCAGCGTATACCCGACGGTATCCTTCTGCTTCCTTCCGCCAACAATCGCAACAACAAAACCAGTTTCATTATCAATACAGGTTGCCGCTCCCTGAAGTGTATAAATTCCGTCCTTCGTCTTTTCCTTAAATCCTGACAACGTCTGATTTACCGCTTTCTGCAGCTTACTCTGTTTGGCAGGATTAAGCGATGTATAAATCTGATATCCACCCGTATAGAGTGAGCTGTGGCAGGCCTCATACATTTCCTTGTAATCTTTGTCATATGTCTCTTCATCCTCATCTGAGCTAAATT
The DNA here is from genome assembly GCA_964471335.1 of uncultured Jutongia sp. GTDB lineage: Bacteria > Bacillota > Clostridia > Lachnospirales > Lachnospiraceae > Jutongia. The sequence continues at coordinate 1,473 of CAYYGS010000257.1, read as the reverse complement.
CTGTCCTGAACTCAAAGCCCTGCCTTCTCATCAGCTCTTTGGTTGCACAGGCAATAGCATACGTTGTCATATAATCCTGTGTCTTTATCGCCTCTGCCGGCTTAAGGATAATCGTTTCATAATTGGTGTCACTGTACTCCGCTGCCGTAATCTTCCCCGCCTCCAGAAGCTGGTTCAATATACGCTCCTTTCGGCTCTGGGTATGGTCATAATGCTGCAATGGATCATAATAAGTCGGAAGGTTCGGAATAGCACACAAAAATGCAATTTCTGCCAAGTCCAAATCCTTTGCCGATCTACTAAAATATGCCCTGCTTGCCGCTTCCAGACCAAAATGCCCATTAGCAAAGCAGATATTATTCATATAAAATTCCATAATTTCATTTTTAGTATATTTCTGCTCCAGCTCAATCGCAATAAACATTTCCCTGATTTTACGCTCCTCAGACTTCTCATTAGTCAGGAAAATATTTTTTGCAAGCTGCTGTGTAATGGTACTTCCACCACGGGTAATCCTGTCATTTCCTGTCAGCTTTCCCATGATATACAGGGCTGCCGCCTTCGCTGTGGAAAGGAAATTTATACCTGAATGTTCATAAAAATCCCTGTCCTCTGTCACTACCATACAGTCAATGGCGTCCTGTGGAATCTCCTCAAAATTTAAATAATAAGAATCTTTATCGCCCCTTAACCTGGCAATCGGTTTTTTATTTGAAGCGTAGATAATACTTGTCTCCGAAGCCCGGAAAGTTCCCAGGTCAGACTCCTTTACCAACTGCCTTGCCTCACTCTTCCATTGGAGTAAGTCATCACCCCATTTAAAATAAAATACAACAAGTGTGCCCAGCATGCCAAGTAGCAGGACTAAAAATGATACTTTAACAAAGAGGCGGAACTTCTTAAACTTTTTGGGTTTTTTCTTCTTCCCCTTTTTCTCGGAAGATGCCACCGCCTCTGCAGAACTTTGCTGTATATTTTCGGGCGAATTGTAGCCATGATCTTTTTTTCCCTGCTGCCTGCCTGTCGGACGGGAACTTCCTCCCTGACGTGCAGTGTTGCCACGAGTATTTCCTCCTTGACGCGCAGTGCCCCCACGAGTGTTTCCCGCTTGACGTGCAGTATTCCCACGAGTATTTCCTCCTTGACGCACAGTGCTCCCGCGAGTGTTTCCACTCTGACGCCCGGCACCTCCCTGCGCACTTCCTCTTGACTGTGACTTAGAACCCTTCTTCGTATTTGATGCAGACTGGCTTTCCCTCCACTGCCTGTCTAACTCCTCTACACTCGGAATATTCAACATCGGATCAAAGTCTCTTCTGTTATCACTCATTACAATACCTCCATAACCCTCTGCTTTACCATTTTCTTTTCATCATAGCATATTTTTCCTAAAACTGGCAATACTGTCAAATACGAATTAAGAAAGGAGAAAAGAACCGTGAAAGAAAATAAGTATTTTTCAAACATAGTATC
>CAYYGS010000256.1:0-3993 GCA_964471335.1 uncultured Jutongia sp. | reverse complement strand
GTCCGCTTATCATTATATCATGATGCCTTCCATGTGACAACGGAAATGCCGAATTATGGCGAATTATGAGTTGCGAAAAAAATGAAATTTGGTTATAATATAGAAGATTTTACAAATGGAAATGATTGGCAAAAGTGCAGGATGATTTTCCCAGAATGATTGTATGGCTTTTATGGAAAACTGAAAAAAGACAAACTTTTGTCATTTTTTTATGACATACTTGCGATATGGGAGATTTTTCCATGGAAATCGTCTGATTCAGGAAAGATCTGCATTGCCTGTCAAAAGAGGAAACTGTACAGAAAAGGGGATTAAGATGAGAGTAATCGGAAATCAAAGGAAGGTAATGGCGTTTTGTCTGGCGTGTATTGTCTGCATGCTTCAGATTATGACGCCGCTTGGTAATGTGTCTTCGCGGAAGGTAAAGGCAGAGACAGGGCCGGAGGATGTGATGAGCATTACGGCTACCGGGGCTGCATTTGCAGTTGATCCGGCGATGGTAGTATCAAATGCCAGAGTTCTGGATACGGCGACGACAACAATTAATCTGCAATGGGATGCGGCAGCAAATACGACAGAATATTATCTGTATCGTTTTAATTTTGCGATAGGACAGTATGAGTTCCTGGCGTCAACTGTGGATACGGCGTATCAGCTTGCAGGGCTGCGGGAAGGAGAAGAGTGCTATATTACGATAGCCGCTGTCAATACGGTGATCGGATGTCGAAGTGATTTTATTGCACCGCTCCATGCTGCGACCAGACCGTTGAAGGTGGAGAGTTTTACGATTGATAAGAATACGACGACATCTGTCACTCTGACATGGGCGGCTGTTCCGTCAGCGACAGGATATCTGATTTACCGTGCGGGAACAGGTGGTAATTTCTCGAAGGTGGGAAGCGTGGACCAGGCAGAGGTGTACCAGTACACAGATAAAAGCCTGGAGGCAGGTAAGACATACCAGTATAAGGTTGTTACGTATTCCCTGACACAGGATAACGTGGGAGAGGATTCTCCGATTGTGTTTACGAGTACGCTTCCGGAGGCACCAAAGCTTACGATTAAGGGCGGAGATGAAAAAATCCGGCTGACATGGAATGCTGTAACCGGGGCGACTGGGTATACCGTATACACGAACCAGAACGGACAGTTTACTCCTTTGAGTGTATTGGAAGGCAAGTCAAATAAGCTTTTTATACAGAAGGATATTCCGAATGGGGAGACGCACGAATATTATGTGACAGCGTATAGGGTTTACAATGAGATAAAGTATGAGAGTGCACAGTCAAACATCGGCGAGGCGACAGCGAACGAGGTTGACGAGACAAGTTCTGAGCCGAAGATCTACACGACAAAGGCGTCATTTAAGAAGTCAAATGCTTATATGAAGTGCGCGGAATTTAAAAAGAAGGTAAATTATAATAAAAGCTTTCCGATTCCGGGAATGGTTCATACAAATGTAGCAGGCTTTTCCTGCACTTCCATGGTACCGCAGGGAATCACATATGCAAAATCTTATATTTTGATCACTGCATATGATTCCACAAAAGTGGAAAATTCTGTGGTATATGTGCTGAAAAAATCCAACAGGAAGCTTTTGACGACGGCAGTCCTGCCGAATAAGGCGCATGCCGGAGGAATCGCTTACGATGGACGGAATGTCTGGATCACACAGAGTACGACACTTCGAAGCTTTCCACTCAGCCTGATCACGGAGGCAGTGGACAACGAGGAGCCTTATGTGGAGATTGCGCAGTATAATTCAGAATGCGAGATCGGGCAGCAGGCGGCAACCGTAGATTATTATAAGGGAATGCTGTGGGTAGCTTCCTACGATGAACTTAAGGCGGGATCTATGGTAAGCTGTGAGATTGCCAGCAAAAAAGGAGCACCAGAGTTGACGGTTATTAAGTCGTATAAAATGCCAAATCGTGTGCAGGGAATTGCGTTTACAAAGAATGGAAGGTTGATTGTTTCGCGCTCCTGTCAGACAGATAAAGAGAAGAGAGGCTTCTTTCACAGAATAGATGTGTATCAGCCGGATGTGTCTGATGCATCTTCCGGTGACATCACATTGGGCAAGGTAAAGAAAACAATTGATATGCCGACAATGAATGAGGAAGTGGCTGTATCCGGCAGTTTCCTGTATGTGAATTTTGAGTCGGTATCCTTTCCTTCTGCTGTGAACCGGCTGGATCGTGTCTGTGCGTTTCCGTTAGGTTATGTGACCAAAATACCGAAGGTGAAAAAGAAGTAAAATAGATTTGATGCTATGTAAAATAAAAAGCACGCATCGTTCCGGGCTGATCCGGTTCGATGCGTGTTTTTTATCTAATAGGAAAATGCTCATTATTTTGTGGCGAAGAACGCTGGTTTTGCGTTCTTCATAGGTTGATTTAGTTCCACTTAGCATGGTATTTTCATGCATTAGTGGGACTTCAAACCTTTTTATCTGATAGGAAAATGCTCGTAACGTAGTGGTACGCAACCAAGAAATCCGAAGGATTTCTTGTAGGGCAAAACGCTGGTTTTGCCCTTTTTTACCAGTTCATCATCTCCCTCGCCTTCGCAACGACGAGCTTTGCCGCTTTTTTATGTGTGGCAGGAGTAGGATGCCAGAAGGTTCCCAGACCGTCGGAGTCTTCCTGTATTGGGAGATGCAGATACTCCACAGGGATCTCCGGATCGGTTTCGTTTAATTGACTGACGGCCTGTTCTATCGTAGGACAAAGCCTCTGATCCATAATTCCCAGTGTGCAGAGAATTTTGGCGTGAGGATGCTTTGTATGAATATTTCGCAGGAAACCCTGATAGACCAGAGAGAAGGCCTGTTGTCTCTCAGGGATATCTTTGGTATAGCTGCAATCATTTGTTCCCAGATTTATGATAATCAAATCTGGTTCGTAACGGGAATGATCCCATTTTTCCCAGAGGGAGGGTGCTTCCATAAAGAACTGTTGGCAGCAGCCGGCGTCTGTGTATTCATAAAGCATGGGAACCAGCCATGAAGAATCCGGCTGATCCGTGTCATCGCCGATAAATGCAGTGATGACGCCCTTGCCATTCCAGGCAACAATCTCCAGATCTGCGTCCAGTTGTCTGGCTGTCCGGACAGAGTATGCCTTTTCCGGATTTTCGGCAGCCGTATTATGTACGGTATCCTCCACGCTGCCTTCCGTGCCATAACCGCAGGTGATGGAGTCTCCGATGATCTGTATCTTACGCTCCCTGGGAGCAGGTGGAGGCAAAAGTTTGTCAGTATCGATGGAGATTGTTTCAATGCCGCAGACGGCATACTCCGGCTCCGAGTATTTCATGATTGTAATCGTGATCTCAGTATCTTCTTCTGCCTGAAAAAGTGTGATGGTCTGTCGAAGCATAGCCAGCTCTATTCGTTGTTCCGGAATCACATTGTCTCCATAATAGATGGCGATCCAGGCATGTTGTTCCGGCGGTCGGTTCTCCGGGTCAGAAATGATCTCTGCTTCCGCATGTTTTCCGACAAAGGTAAAGGAGACAGCGGTCGCAGAGTAACCAAGATAGCGTACATTATCACGAAAAATTGTGCGTCCGCTGACCTTTACCTTATCCTCTGTTGCATAAAATTTCATGTTGATCCTCCATTCTGCGTTTCATCTTAATCTTAGATCATAATGCTTTACATTATATCATAACATTTTGAAAAGTAACTGACAACTCCTGTGACAAATAAAATTGGAAGGGGACAGGAAAGTAATTATATTTGCAAGTGAAAGAGAAGCGTTTAAGATTATAAGATGTCTGACATTACAATGACGAATCTAAACTTTATATACAGTACATTGACATAGTAGAAAGCCTTATGTATAATTTAGAAAACAGAAAAGAGAAGGCATATATATTGTAATATGAAGGTAAAAGTGTGAATAAATAAAGACTATTCACACGACAAGTACAACGATATAGAAACAGGAGGAGAAGGAAAATGAAAAGAAACAAAAGAAACCATAAAAA
>CAYYGS010000255.1:0-4002 GCA_964471335.1 uncultured Jutongia sp. | reverse complement strand
TGACGATACGTGGGAAAGATTTTGCCGGGAGGATGTTAATATTTGTCTGACTGCATTTCATGAGGGAAAACCTGTGGGATATTGTGGTGTCAGCACCTCTTATGAGACTGCTGATCTGTGCCGGATCGCTGTTGATCCGAAATTTCGCAGAAGGGGAGTGGCGCGTGTACTTTTGGCGGAGATATGTGACAGATGCCAGGAGCGGCAGATAGAGTCTATCCTACTGGAAGTTAGACGTCACAATGACGGTGCAATATCACTATATCGTGGACAGGGCTTTCAGGAAATACATATTAGAAAAGCATATTATAGAGAACCGATGGAGGATGCTGTGGTGATGCAGCTGTCTTTGCCATGTTTCCAGTGATTTCCGCTATACAAACCGAGATGAGGTTAGTATACTATGGGTAAATGCATTGAAAGTATTCAGCTCAAAAGCTATGATAGGAAGGAGAGAAAATACACATTATGGATAAAAAATTAATTTGCAATGGATGTGGGAAGATACTGAAAGTGGAAAATGGTATTTTGCGCGAGGATATGTTTGAGGGAAAAAAACAGTGGGGTTATTTCTCAGAGCGTGACGGGGAGGTAGATTCCTTTCTCTTGTGTGAGAGCTGTTACCGGAAAATGACAGAAAAATTTGTGGTGCCTCCGATAGTGACAGAAGCAACGGAATTGTGATATGATGGTGCGAAAGCACCATCTTTTTTTATGGAATAGGAAATTGCTCGTAATATATAGCAGGGTGGCTTTTGTGTTGATGATTGTAATAGAAACGGGGGAATGAAGGGATGTTAGACGTGAGTTTGCTTGGCACGAGCGGAATGATGCCGCTGCCGGGGCGTTGGCTGACGGCTCTGTTGGTTCGTCTGGGGGGCAGCAGTCTTTTGATCGACTGTGGAGAGGGGACGCAGGTGGCAATACGCCAGAAAGGATGGAGCGTTCATCCGATTGATACGATTTGTTTTACTCATTTTCACGGGGATCATATCAGCGGCCTTCCGGGGCTGCTGCTCTCTATGGGCAATTCTGACCGAACGGCCCCTGTGACGTTGATTGGCCCAAAGGGTCTGGAAAAGACGGTAAATGCCCTGCGCATTATTGCGCCGGGACTTCCGTTTGAACTGCGCTTTATAGAATTGGATGAGAAGGAGCAGGAGTTTCATATAAACGGATATCATATTAAGGCATTTCGAGTAAATCACAATGTGGTCTGTTACGGCTATTCCCTGGAGGTGCCAAGGGGCGGCAAATTTTATCCGGAGAAGGCGGAGGAGAATAAGGTGCCTATGAGACTGTGGAATCCTCTGCAGAAGGGTGAGACAGTGGAATATGAGGGGAAGATTTACACACCGGATATGGTAATTGGGCCGCCGCGTCAGGGGATTAAGCTGACATACTGCACGGATACCCGCCCGGTGGCATCTCTGGTTGAAAATGCCAGAGGTTCTGATTTATTGATCTGTGAGGGCATGTACGGAGAGCGTGACAAGCTGGAGAAGGCGAGAGAACATAAGCATATGACAATGTATGAGGCGGCAGAAACGGCCAGGAGTGCAGGAGTCGGGGAGCTTTGGCTGACGCATTACAGTCCGTCGATGGTGCGGCCGGAGGATTACATGAAGGATGTGCGGAAGATCTTTCCGGCAGCGCATGCCGGCAAGGATGGGAAGAGTGTTACTCTGACCTTTCCGGAATAGATGGGGGAGCTTTTCCTGAATTGGGGATGAAATCTGAGAATAACTATAGTATAATGTGTATAACAGATTGGAACGAAGGGAGGATGCATAGCATATGAAGAAAACGACGAAAAAAGTAGTTACTGCATTTATGGCGATGATAGTTGTAGCTGTACTGGTTCTGAGCGGATATTATTTTCTGATTGTCAGAGGTGATGCGAATCGTGGAGAGCGGCTGCCGGAGACAGAGGTAGGAAAATTGCTGGCGAAGGATATTGAATTGAAATATCCGGGGACTCCTTCGGAGGTGATTAAGCTTTATTGGCGGATGAATAAATGTCTTTATAATGAGTCTATGAAGGATGAGGATTTTAACTCTCTGATCAAACAGCTGCGCCTTTTGTACGATGAGGAGCTGCTGGCGGAGGAGGGCAACTCTTATGAGAAGATGTGCGATAATTTTCGAAAAGAAAAGGAGGCGTTTCGCAAGGAGAAACGGCTGATTGCTTCTTATATGGTGGATTCCGAGACGGATGTGGAATATGCCGAGCTGGATGATCGGGAGTGCGCGACGTTGAAAACGATGACCCTGGAAAAGATTGAGAAGAAGACAAAGAAAACGAAGACAGCAGAACAATTTATCTGCAGGAAGGATGATTCTGGTAAATGGAAGATCCTGGGCTGGAAGCAGATTGATTCGGAAGGGACATGATCAGAGGATGAAACAGGATATTTATATATTAGGAATTGAGAGTTCCTGTGATGAGACGGCCGCGGCTGTTGTAAAGAACGGGAGAGAGGTGCGCTCTAATATTATAGCGTCTCAGATAGACATTCATACATTATATGGAGGTGTTGTTCCGGAGATAGCATCGAGAAAGCATGTGGAGAAAATCAATCAGGTGATCGAGGAGGCGCTTCGGGAGGCGGAATTGACACTTCAGGATATAGATGCAGTGAGTGTGACATATGGGCCGGGGCTGGTCGGCGCTCTGCTGGTGGGCGTGGGAGAGGCAAAAGCGATCGCGTATGCAGCGGGGAAGCCGCTGGTGGGTGTCCATCATATAGAAGGACATATTGCAGCGAATTATATCGAGCATCCGGATCTTGCCCCTCCTTTTCTTTGCCTTGTCGTGTCGGGGGGGCATACCCATCTTGTGCGCGTTTTGGAATATAACCGCTTTGAGATTATAGGTTTTACACATGACGACGCAGCGGGGGAGGCCTTCGATAAGGTGGCCAGGGCGATCGGGCTGGGATATCCCGGCGGCCCGAAGATTGATAAGCTGGCAAAGCAGGGGGATCCGGATGCGATTGCGTTTCCGCGGGCGAAGATCGCAGGATCTGAATATGATTTCAGTTTTTCTGGTGTGAAGTCTGCTGTGCTGAATTATTTGAATGGCTGTGAGATGAAACAGCAGGAGATCAACCGGGCAGACGTGGCGGCTTCTTTCCAGCGGGCGGTGATTGATGTACTCGTGGAGCGGGCAGTGGCAGCAGCCAGACAGCTTGGCGAGAAACGTATTGCGGTGGCAGGAGGTGTGGCGGCTAATTCCGCGCTCCGCATGGCAATGCAGGAGGCTTGTGACAGAGAGGGGATCGCCCTTTGTTACCCATCGCCTGTTTATTGTACGGATAATGCAGCGATGATTGCAGTTCAGGGGTACTATGAATATTTAGCCGGGACAAGGCACGGATGGGATTTAAATGCGGTGCCGGGGTTGAAAATAGGTCAACGCTGACAGCATGGGTTTATGCTGACAAGCTTAACCGCAAGAAACTTAGTTTATGATGTACCAGGTATAAAATTTTTCTTTTGAAAGAGGATATTAGCAGAGAATTCTTTTTTGGAGGAGGAATATTATGCTGGAGCTGCTGCATCATGTGTTGGAAGGGATTGTGAGTTATGCCATTCTGCTCTTTGAGTGTTGTGGTGTTTTTATCATTATCATTGCCTGTCTGCAGGGGATTTTTTCTTATATAAGAAAGGGGCAGGATACAAAACTGAACCTGGCGAAGGGGTTGGAGCTTGGGCTGGAGTTTAAGCTGGGAAGCGAAATACTGCGTACCGTGACGGTGCGTGATCTGCGGGAGATCCTGATTGTGGCAAGTATTATTGTGCTTCGCGCACTGCTGACCTTTTTGATTCATTGGGAAATAGAGAATGAGGAGGCAGGGAAAGAAAAAATTTCAAAAAACTCTTGACGAAAGAGCGGGTGGATGTTATACTTGTCAAGCAGCGTTTGTGAAGGAGCATTTATGCGGCCTTTACAATTGCAAGCGAAGATAATGCTATATGGAGAGGTATCGAAGTGGTCAT